>CAYOTU010000006.1:0-23713 GCA_964406905.1 uncultured Myxococcales bacterium
TGGACACGGACACAGCGGACGCGCGTCTGGCCGGTATCGCCTGGGGCGCTGACTCGGGCCTCACCTGGGAAGATAAGTACCGTGGTTGGGTCACGGACATGGAGAAGACCACGTCCACGGGCGGCTACTATGACTACGACACCTTCACGCTGAAGACGCCCTACGGGCGCAGCCTCCCCGCGCCGAACCTCGAATGCGCAGAGACAGCGCTCTTCATGCGGGCCGTCTTCGCATCATGGTATCACCTGCCCTTCTACGTCATGGCCTACTCCTCGGGCGAGGGCTACATCTACTTCGGCCACTTCGGCATCCGCACCAAGGCGAGGCGCTGGAGCAACACCCCCAACTTCAAGTCATACGCAAAGGACCACGAGGGGATGTCCGCGGCTGACTACATGGCGAGCTGGCCCAAGGACTCGAAGCTCCGGGGCCGCAAGCTCTCCAGCGGCGGGGACGACGAGAATGTTTTCCTGGGTGAAGGCCTCTACGCCGGAGCGTACTTCGACGAGATCCTGCTCAACAAGCGGGTGGGCCATTTTCTGATCTTCCTGCTCTCCTACACCGGCTCCGTGCACCTTGCGTCAGCGGACAACACCTTCAACCTCGATCCCCGAGCGATCGAGGAGGGCGACATGCTCCTGGAACGCTGGCAGAAGAAGGGGATCGGCCACACCCTCGTGGTCAAGTCGGTGGATCGCCTGGACAACGGCCAGATCGACGCAGAGTTGGTCTCGGGATCCATGCCCAGGCGCCAGCCCAAGTGGGAGAACGGTGCCAAGTCCAAGAACTACTTCACCAACACGTACTGCGGGGGACCGGGAGAGGCCTCGGATGGCACCCTCTACGCGAAGCTGGGCGGCGGGCTTAAGCGCTGGCGGCAGCCCCAGGCCATCGATGGCTACTACTACCACATGGTGCCAGCGGGCGACCGGGACTACTGGATCAAGGACAACTCGTACGACGCGCTCGCAGCCCGGATCGCCACCTTTGAGGAACTCCTGGGGCAGCTCTCCCCCGATGCGAAGAAGGCCATGCTTCTGGAGACCATCGAGGAGAAGCGCCTCCACCTGCGCAACTATCCAGCGTCCTGCTCCGCGCGCATCGCCCGAGAGGACGCGTTCGCCAAGCTCTACGAGCTGGAAGCGGACGAGTGGGGCCGCTCGGTGACCGCGGTGGACCGGGACTACCGTATCCTCGAGGACTACGTCTTCGCTGAGCTGGTCTATGAAAAGTCCCGCACCTGCTGCTGGAACTCCACCACCCCGGCCATGTACGAGATCGTCATGGAGTACAACCTGGGCTTTGTGTACGACGAGGAGACCCAGACCTGCAACCAGCCCGAGGTCTTCATGGTCAAGGGCGGGGGCTACTCGGTCTTCAAGCAGCACGCTGAGCAAACGGGCAAAGGCCACCTCTGGGTGCCCTGGTCCGCGGACGAGACCTGCCCCCAGTCCGGCGTCGATAACGACACCGAGCAGGAGCACGCGGCGACCCCCCTCTGCGACATCGCGGCGGACGTGATGGGCGACGGCGGGGCAGCCGCGCAGCCCACGGGTTGCTCCGACGATTTCGACGGCAACAGCACCTTCACAGCTGCGGCTGCGATGGGCCCGGGCAGCACGTCGAACCTCCAGATCTGCGGCGGCATCTCCGACTGGTTCGTCATCGAGGGCGACGGCACCCCATGGATGGTGACAATCACCTTTGATAACGGGGACGGCGACCTGGATCTCAAGCTCTACAACGAGGACCTCGCAGAAATCGGCTCTTCAGCAGGCATCGTCAACAGCGAATCGGTCCGCCTCCCCGCTGAGGCCGGCACCTACTTTGTCGAGGTCATGGGCTACGACGGTGCGGAGAACACCTACTCCATCAAGATCGACTGAGGGCTGACGAAACCCCATCAGGTATTTTTCGTTGCCACCGTTGGGGCCTTGTTTTCTGCTTGTGGCTGTGAACCTGTGGCACAATCGTATTCGCGCTGGATGCCAGGGACGCGCGCAAGGGCGCACTGCTTCGATATGGCTTGGTCTCCGGCATTGCTCTGCTGTGCCACCGCTACGCGCTGGTGACCACGGGGCTAACCATGGAAATCGTCTTCCTGGGGCGACGGAACTGGCGCTTAAAAACGGGGGGCCACTTGTGTTAGGAGGCATCATTTGCCGGGAGCGCCCGACCTTCACCTCGTGTCATGTCAAACGCGTAGTGGAAGGGATCCCGTGAGGATCCTGATGCTCCATGACCGACTTAGCGATCGCGGCGGCGCGGGGGTCTACCTGGACGCGATATCCGCAGACCTCGCCGAAGCTGGCCACGAGGTTCACATCGGGGGGGGACGCGACGCGGCCGACGGGGTGCGCTCTCATCGTGTCCAGGGCCTGGACGCTCGGAGTCCCGAGCCCACGGATCTCGACATACTTATCAGGAACCTTCACCCCGACATGATCCATGTCCACAACGTGGTCAACCCCGTGGCGCTACAGACAGCCGCGGACGCGGGCGCGGTGATGACCGTCCATGACCATAGGGCCTTCTGCCCGGGGCGGGGCAAGCTCACAGCGGACGGTCGGGTCTGTCGGACCCCCATGTCCCGGGAGACCTGCGCCGGATGTTTCACCGATCAGGGCTACTTTGAGGAAATCTTCGACATCACCGCAGCCCGCTTGGCCACGCTTGGCCGCATGCGCCTCACGGTCCTCTCCCGCTACATGGCCGACGAGTTGATCGCTGTGGGAATCCCGGCGGACCAGGTAACGGTCACCCCGCCCCCACCCCCCGCGCACCCCGATACTCCGGCTGAAGGGCCCACCTCGGTCCTCTTCGCAGGACGTCTCGCTGTCACCAAGGGGGTCTGGGACGCGGCAGAGGCCTGGCGTGAATCAGGGGTGGACCTGCCCCTGGTCTTCGCAGGAACAGGTCCCGAGCGGGGCCGCCTCGAGGCAGCGGGGCATCAAGTCCTGGGTTGGGTGGAACGGCCGCGGCTCGCCGGCCTCCTCCGGGCCGCCGCGGTCCTGGTCCTGCCCTCCCGCTGGCAGGAGCCCTATGGCCTGATCGGTCCGGAAGCCCTTTCCGTCGGCACTCCGGTCGCAGCCTGGAAGAGCGGCGCTATCTCCGAGTGGCATCCCGGCGGCGAGTTCCTGGTACCCTGGGGAGACGTGGACGCGCTCGCCAGGGCGCTCGACGCCGCGGTGCGGTCCTGATAACTTGTCATGAGATAAAAAATCCACCCTCTGACCTGAGAGGAACCCATGCCACGAATTCTCATGACCATAACGATCCTCCTCACGATTCTCGCTACGGGCTGCTCCGGCTCTGGACGTGGCGGGGATGCGATAGCCGCGCTTCAGGACCGCCTCGAGGGACGAACGACGCTGCGGACCTTCCTGCTGGACGTAGCGCAGGAGGTCGAACTCCACGAGTGGGAGGCCCTCATGAAGCGGGCCTCGCCGCCCCATCGCTACGCGCAGGTAGACGATATGGGCATGGGCCTGCCCCAGTACCTCGCTGAGCTCATGGGGCTCCACATGGTGGGGAACAGCATCAAGCAGGGAGACACGGTCACCTACGGAGATCTGGACCGCCTGGCGAAGATCCGTTTCACAGAGCTGGACGAGGACCTGGGCGTCCTGATAGTCCGCGGTGAGGTCCTCCTCACCGACGGCTCGACCCTGAAAATCGAACTATGGGTCGCCACCCTCGGCGGCGAGCATGTCCTAACCGGCGCGGTCGGCTAGTCTCTGCCTTGTGGGAGGGGCTTAAGCCCCGATTTCGGGCCGCAGGCCCTCCCCGGACTTTTTTAACATTCGCCTTGACAAGCACCCAGGAATTCAGTGTTATCGCGGGGATTGGTTGAACCAATACGAGGTCGAGATGATCACCCGTGCTGCTCTGCTCCTGGCGCTCCTCTTCTCCCCTGCGTGTGCCTCCAACAGCGGCAGCGCCGCGGACGACGCGGCGCCCACCGCGGACATCACTACGGATACGGGTTCAGACGCGCCCGTGGCACCGCCGGGCTGTATTTTCCCAGCAAAGGAGGTCCCCGCTGCCTGCGGGACCTGCCACGGCGCGCCGCCTGACCTGCCGACACACCCGCCCAACCAGGCTTGCTCGCGTTGCCACGGGCATGTGGTCAATGTCGACTACGAGATTATCTCCACGGATCTCCACAAGAACGGGACCACGGACGTCGCTGTGGGCTGCACCTCGTGCCACGGCTGGAACCTGGGCGTGTCTCCGCCCCAGGGTCTCACCGGTGAGTGCGAATACGGCGGGCCCGGGGTCGGCGCGCACGCGGCCATGCGGCGGGACCCCATCCCCGCGCATAGGGTAGGCTGCGTGAACTGCCACCTCGTACCTTTGGACACCTGGGACGAGGGGCATATCGATGGGGACAACGTCGCTGAGGTGATCTTTCGGGGCCTGGCCGTGGCGAACGGAGCGACGCCGATCTGGGACGGGGAGGCCTGCTCAGGGGTCTACTGCCATGGGGCCACACTCGAGGGCGGGACCCACACGAACCCCGGCTGGTTCGATACAGACGGTGCCGCGTCCGCCTGCGGTGCATGCCACCGGCTCACAGACCCTGAAGGCAATCCCGACGCTGACTGCCACGCGTGCCATTCGACCTCGGTGGGCGAAGACCAGCAGCCCCTGCCCTTGGGCACCCATATAGATGGCCGCGTCGACCTCGACGACGACGCTCGATAGGAGAACTCATGGAACGACGGAAGTTCATGTTGACCACGACAGCGGCGCTGCTCCTCAGCGCACTCCCCCACCACCTCGTGCGCTACAGGGCGGTCCTCGCCGGGGAGCCCGAGGATCTCTGGCGGGTCCTGGAGGATGGCCCGGAGCCCCTCCCGGAGATCACCGCGGCGGTGGACGTCCTGGTCCCCGCTGACCCGGAGATCCCCGGCGACTTCAAGGGCTCGGATTACGGCGGTGACCGGGTCCTGGCTGCCATGGTCGAGGACCTGGGGCAGGCGGCCATCAAGTCCCAACTCGACAAGTTCTCCCAGGCCGTGAACGGCGTGCCGTTCATCGACGGCGACGACCCCCAGCGCCTCGAGGCGATCCGGGAGTGGGTCCGCAACCGGGACGAGTTGGACGCGCTCTCCAAGGACCTCCTCTCGGGGCTGATCTCCTTCGCTGTGCTGGGCACCTACGAGAACAACCCCCCGGACCAGCGGGAGGCCCTGTACATGTCCATGGGTTGGTACGATCCAAAGGATCCAGCGGGGACCTTCCGTGTGCCCAACTCGGGCTACGTGGACTCCCACCTCTTCCCGATCCCTCTAGACGTGGAGGATGACCGATGAACGACCACGCAGATGTCCTGATCATCGGGGCCGGCGCGGGTGGCGCCACCCTGGGCGGGGAGTTGGCCGAGGCCGGTGCGAAGGTCGTGTTCCTGGAGGCGGGCAAGGACCTGGACATCACCTACGGATCCCCGTCGCATTTCGCGGGCACCCAGACGTTCATCCGGACCCTCCAGGACAACCTCTTCTGGCACGAAGAGTACGAGGGCCGGAACTGGCGGACGGACATGGGTGAGTGCGCGGGAGGCGGGACCACTACCTACGGCGGTGTCCTGGAAGAGTCCACCCCCCGGGACTACGACTCCTGGCCGATCTCGTGGGAGGAATTCCTGCCCCACGTCGAACTCGCCAAGAAGCGCTATCACGTGTACCGCTGGCCCATCGATGAGTTGAGCCACTACGCGCAGCTCGTCAACAAAGCAGCGGGGGGTGACCTCGGGCCGGTCCAGTCAGCGTTCAACCGGGAGCCGTATTTTGAATACGGGGTCTACCACGACCGGTGCCGCCGCTGCCGCTTCTGCATCCTGGGCTGCAAATTCAACGCTAAGTCCAACGCTTTGACCATCGCGCTGCCCAAGGCAAAGTGGTTCGGCGCGGAGCTGCGCCCCAACTGCTTCGTCACCCGTTTGAACACCGACCCCGCTGGGCAACGAATCGAGAGCGTCACCTATCTTCAGCGCACCCCCACGGGCGCGATGACCGAGACCACCGAGGAGCACACCATCACCGCTGACAAGGTAATCCTGGCTGCGGGTTCAATGATGACCCCGATGATGCTGCACTGGTCCGGGCAGGGGGGCCAGGCCTTGGGGAACTCCTCGGGCCAGGTGGGGCGCAATCTTCGGGGCCATTTCTTCCGCACCACCTACTCGGTGCTCAAGCGACATGACGTGCGCTCATACCAGGGCAACCTGGTGGAGCTGAACGACCTGTACGCGAACTTCGACAAGGGCTATCTTCTGGAGTTCAACATGGTCGCGCCCCCCACCTACATGGGTGGGGTAGTCGAGGTCCTCGGCAAGGACGCTGTGGTGGATCTCCTGGGCGTGCCCTTCAAGCGCCTCATGCGGGACTACCCACGGCTGATCATCTCCGCGCCCCTGGTGCGCTCCTTTGATGACGGCTTCACCGACAACTCGGTCCTGCCCAACCCCACGAAGAACAATCGCTACGGCGACCCCCTCCCGGTGGTCACGTTCGAGCCCAACCCAACCGAGGCCCAGTGGGTCGAAGACGCGGTGGCTCACGCGAAGCAGATTATGGTAAACGCAGGAGCGGACACGAGTCGTATGTGGAACGGCGGCATCGACGTGGTCCACAAGGTGGGCACCTGCCGCATGGGCACGGATCCAGCAACTTCAGTGACAGACCTCTACGGAAAGATGTGGGATCTTGACAACGTATGGATTTCGGACGGCAGCCTCTTTCCGGCTCCCCTACTGGCCAACTGCGCGTTCATCATCTACACGCTGGCCTACCGCATCGCGGACAAACTCCTGGACCGGGAGACCCCAACGGCCTGATTTCGGGGGGAAGTCAGTCCTCCCGGTCAAAAAAAAGTTATTTGCGGCGCACTGTCGGCCCCAGACGGCAATCAAAGGTAAGGCGGGGCGACCCCTGTAAAAAATCCACCTCCAGCCAGTTCCGGTAGCCGGACACCAGGTCCGTCTTCGGGTAGGGCGCGGTGATTGGAGCCCAGGTCCCCGTGTCCACGAAGGAGATCCCCGGTCCCACGGTGAAGCTCCTGGGGTCGTGGGTATGGCCGAAGGTCACCAGGGGGACACGGAGGAGTCCCCCGATTTCACGGGCGAAGCCTGCTACCTTGCGTTCAGCGCTGAAGACGGTCTCCCCCTGGGCCAGAGTCTCGTAGAGAAAATAGACCAGGGGGAAGCAGGCGAGGGGCACCATGAGCTTGATCCACAGAGGGATCGGCACCAAGGCCAGGGCGATGGTGCCGCCGGTCATGAGAAAGCTCAGGACCAGCCGATCGATCCAGAACTCCCGGAAAATTCGGAAGACCCGGTCGGTGATCGGGGCCCGTTGCAAGCCCAGCAGGCCGCGCATCTCCTCCGGGGAGAGGCCCGCCCGTGTAGCGAGCGCTACGACGCGCTCCTCGTACCCCGAAGGCGGGCGGCGCAGACGCTTCTTGGTGGTCAAGAGATGCCCCAGAGTCATGAGGCTGCCCATGAGCCACGCCAGGACCAGGCCATGACGTGAGAACGCGTAGAAGCGCAGCCAGTGGGAGAAGTAGAGGAAGACGTTGAGAATGTAGTCCCCCGCGTGGGGGTTGAAGTAGCCCATGCGGCTCATGAGGAGACGGTTGGAGATGTTCCCCATGGGCAACGCTATCTCTCGCTTCCCCCGCCGCTCCACCGTGGGATCGAGAAGATAACGGAAGGACGAGTAGTAGTCGTACTGGTGTCCATGCTCCGCGTAGATCCGTCCGGGGACATAATGAAACCAGGGTTCGAAGATCAGGGCCTCCTCCTCGAACGCCCCCCCCACTCTGGCCGCTGCGTCCCGCAGCGCTACCAGCAGGACCTCCTGCACCGCTGGAAAATGCGGCTCCCTGTCGTGGTTCCCCATGACATAGACGATCCGGTGCCCCGCTGCCAGGAAGCGGCCCAGCGCTTCCACGAAGACCGGATGATAAGACAGGATCAGGTCGAGCTTCCACGCGGACTTCTCCGCGGTGGCCCGAAGGCCCCGTCGCCGCTCCCCACGGGACACGGACCAAGCCGGCTCATCGGGGACCGCTGTGACCAGGTCGAAGTCGAAGACGTCTCCGTTGAGAAGCAATGTCCCCTGTCCCTCGCAGCGGTCGGAGAACTCCTCCAGCAACGTACTGAAGTCGTCGTCGAAGAGGTAGCGGCTCCCCTTGAAGAACTTCCACCCGTCCCCGTGATCCTCCACATCCGCCAGGTGGAGGTCGGAGACGATAAGATAGCGATCTGACATCTGACGATTTGGCATCTGCTTCCTTTCGGTTTCTCTGCGGCACAGGCCCGAGGGCACATTAAACGGCTTCGTGGGGCCGCGTGCAAGCACAGCACAACGCGTTCTTCGTAGTGGGAGGTCGAGCCCCTGAAACGCGCCTGCGCCATGTATATCTTACTCTGTTTCCTTGCATTTTCAGTAGTTCGAGAGTACCTTCTCTCCAGGTTCGACCCACCGCCCCAGGAGATCACCATCAATCAGCCTACGAACTCTGAAGCGGACATTCGCTTCGACGACCTTGACTTGAGCCAACCCCTTCTTGACGCGATCCGGCGGGAGGGCTATGTCCATCCGACCCCGATCCAGTCCAGGGCGATCCCGCCAGCCCTCGCTGGCCGAGATCTGCTCGGCTGTGCGCAGACGGGCACGGGGAAGACCGCAGCCTTCGCTCTGCCAATCCTCCAGTACCTGCTGGACAATCCGCCCCGGAGGAGGAGCGCCATCCGGACCCTGGTCCTCACCCCCACCCGGGAGCTGGCCGCGCAGGTGAGGGAGAGCTTCGTCACGTACGGTCGAGACACCCGGGTGCGCTCCGTCGTCATCTTCGGCGGCGTGGGCCAGCGTCCACAGGAAGTCGCCTTGCGGCGGGGCCCCGAGATCCTCGTCGCTACGCCGGGACGCCTCCTTGACCTGATGCAGCAGGGCTTCATCTCCCTCGAACACGTGGAGGTCTTCGTCCTGGACGAGGCTGACCGCATGCTGGACATGGGCTTCATCCACGACATCAAGAAGGTCGTGGCGGCCCTCCCGACGGAGCGCCAGACCCTGTTCTTCTCAGCGACAATGCCCAACGACATCACCGGCCTCGCGGCCAGCCTCCTCACCAACCCGGTGCGGATCGCGGTGGACCCGCCCGAATCGACCGTGGATCGGATCCAGCAGGGCCTGTGCTTCGTGGAGAAGCCCGACAAGGTGGACCTGCTGATCCACACCCTCGCCGCGCCCCATATGACCCGAGTCCTGGTCTTCAGCCGGACCAAGTACGGCGCGGACAAGATCGTGAACAAGCTGAGGAGGGCGAAGATCGACGCCCAGGCGATCCATGGCAACAAGTCCCAGGGGGCTCGGACACGAGCCCTGGACGCTTTCAAGTCCGGGGCGACCCGGGTCCTCGTGGCCACGGATATTGCGGCCCGGGGCATCGACGTGGAGGAGATCAGCCACGTCGTGAACTTCGACCTCCCCCACGAGCCAGAGGTCTACATCCACCGCATCGGTAGAACCGCTCGGGCCGGCGAGGACGGCATTGCGCTGTCATTCTGCATGGAGAGCGAGCGGGATGATCTGATCGCCATCGAGAGACTAATCGGCCGCCACCTGGACCGCATCGACGGCCACCCCTTCTGCTCCGAAGTCACCCCGCCCCCCATGACAGTGCTCAAGCCACAGAAGGGCCGCCGCGCACCACCCCAACGGGGCCGACGTCCCGACCCAGCGGCCGGACGCCCCAGCGGTGGCGGGAACCGAAACCGACGCAGGCGACCGGGGCGCACCGGGCCCCAGCGCTAACTCTGAGATAAGTATCGACGATCAACGGCGACGCCCACCGCCTCGCTGATCGCGTCCCCTGGGCCCTCCCCGGCTGCCTCCGCGGCCGCTGTCCCCGCCACGCCGGAAACGATCCGGCGGCGGCAGGTCGGGCTTCGGGAGGGGGGCGAGGAGGTCGTCTTCGGGGTAGATGCAGGGGAGCTTGCGACCGATGAACTCCTCCACCGCGGGGAGAAGAAACGCGTCGAACTCCGTGGCGAAAGAGACTGAAATCCCGCTCTCCCCCGCCCGGCCTGTGCGGCCGATGCGGTGAACATAGTCCTCGGGGTTGTCGGGCATGTCGTAGTTCACCACGTGGCTGATTCCCTCCACGTGGATCCCGCGGGCAGCGACATCCGTGGCCACAAGGACCCGAATCCGTCCCTCCCGGAACCGCTCCAGCTTCTTCACCCGTTGCTCCTGGCTCACGTCGCCGGAAAGATGCGTCGCGTCGATCCCCTGGTTCTGGAGTCGCTCCGCTATGCGGCGGGTCCAGTCCCGACGGTTGGAGAAGACCAGCACCCGCTCCAGGGTCCGATGCTCGATGAGGTTGACGAGAAGGCGGAACTTCTCGGGCCGGGTGATGATGTAGACCACCTGGTCCACCGTATCCACCGCAACATTCTCGGGCTCGATCTCGATGTGGGCCGGGTTCCGGGTCCACTGCGCGGCGAGACGTTGAATCTGCGGCGTGAGCGTCGCGCTGAAGAGCATGGTGTTGCGCTGATCCTTGGGCGCCGTGCTCCGGATGATCTTCGAGACGTCTGGGATGAAACCCATGTCCAGCATCCGGTCCGCCTCGTCGATGACCAGGGTCTCCACCTCGGAGAGGTCCAGGACGCCGCGGCGCTGGAAGTCCAGGAGACGACCCGGGGTCGCAGCGAGGATGTCTATCGGCTCGGCCCTGATGGTGCGCTGCTGCTTTTCAAAGTCCATCCCGCCGTAGACGGCCATGGCACGCAGGGGCGTGTACCGACCCAGATCCTGGGCGTCCTTGTCCAACTGCATCACCAGTTCCCTGGTCGGGGCGATGATTAGCGCGCGCGGTGTGCCCTTGCGGCGAATCTCAGGGGGGCCCTGCCTATACATTCTGGTCAGGATGGCGACGAGGAACGCGGCCGTCTTCCCTGTCCCGGTCTGGGCCTTGCCAAAAATGTCCTGCCCCGAGAGGGTCACCGGGAGGGCCGCAGCCTGGATCGGGGTGCAGTACTCAAAGCCCAGGTCATGGATCGCGTGCATGATCTCGTCGGGGAGGTCCAGGTCATGGAATCGGTACCGCCCGGACTGCTCCTTCACCTGGAAGTCAGCAGGATCCCAGGGCTCGGCCGTCTCTCGGGTTTCGCGCTGCGTTGCCGCGGGGAGGGGCGTGCCCTTCTTCTTCCGTCGACGGGGCTTGCGCTGCGGGACTTTGGCCGCGGGGGCCGGCGGACTCGACGGGGGCGGTACGGAGGGTGCAAGCGGACGCGGCGGCGGGGACGTGGCCTCGACCTTCCCGTCCAGGACAGACATCTTTTTCCGGACCTCTTTGCGAACCTTCTTTACGAAATCACCAACGACGGATCGAATCAAATGGGGGCTCCTTGCTGTTCTCTCTTGTTTCGTGTTCACGTATCAGCGTGGGCATTCTGGAGCCGACAACGCAAAAAATCAATGAGTTCCGCAGACGAGGCGCGGTTTTCGTCTATATACCAACCGAAGACCTGCAACACCCAGAAAGAGGAGTAGCCACAGGGGCGACGCCTCACTCACCGGCGTCTGCGAGCAGCAGCCGGTAGCGGGGGAGACGCCAGCACCAGGAGTTCCCGGGCCGTCCCCGGAGCCCGCAGCGTCTTCATCTGGGCTCACTGCGTCTGCGCCGGGGACGAAGGGCGTGTCCTCGCCGGGGATGAAGGGCGTGTCCTCGCCGGGTCCTGCGGTGTCCGGGGTGGTGATGATCGTATCCAGCCTGGGGCCCACGGTGTCCCCGCCCGTGGGACAGCCCTCATCCGTGACGCCGTTGCAGTTGTTGTCCACGCCGTCGCAGACTTCGGCCGCGCCGGGGTACATGTCCGGATCCCCGTCGTCGCAGTCCACCCCCGCGCACGCGCCGTCGTTGTCGTCATCGATGCACACGCAGACGCCGACTTCGGGGAGGCCCTGGAAGATCGGCGCGTAGCACTCCTCCCCCGGACCGCAGTCCCCGTCTCCCACGCAGAAGGGCTGGCAGGTGTCTTGCTGCCCCCAGTCAAGGGAGATGCAGATCAGGCCGTCGCCACAAGCCAGCGCGTCGGCGAGGTTGGCGTCACAGGCCATGCCCTCGGCCAGCCCGTTGGACAACAAACAGTCCGTGTGGTCATCACTGATCGGGTAACACGCGGTCTCCGGGTCGCAGTCGCCGCCCGCGAGGTCGCAACCAGCGGGGGGAAGACAGGTAAAGATCTCGGCCTCGCACTTCTCGTACACACAGGCAGCGTACTGATCGTCCGGGACGCCGCCGCATTGGTCCGAAAAGCAGTCGAACATAGCGTCGATCTGCCCCTGGGCCCCCGCGGTCCCGGATTCATAGCAAGTGTACGAGCATTCGTTGTCCGAGCCACAGTCCACCATGCAGTTGTAGGCCTGCTCGCAGGAGAGATTGCCCGTGCCCACGGGGAGACACGCGTCGATCTGGGCCACGCAGTGCTCTGTCACGCACTCCTGGTAAGCGCTGTCCGAGAGGCCCTCGCAGTTGTCCGCCATGCAGGAAAACATAGCGCCCAGGATGTTCAGGCCAGCGTCTGTCCCAGCGGACCAGCAGTCCACCTGGCAGCCCTGGTCCGCATCACCGCAGCTCACGAGGCATTCGTAGACCTCCTCGCATGACAGGGTCTTGCATGCGTCATTGTCGCAGGAACCGTTCCCCTGGCAAGCCGCATCGCAGAAGCAGAGGTCAGGGTTCTGGTTACAGTTCGGCAGGGGCGAATCCATGATGTTCAGGAGCCATGACGCGTAGTAATCCCCGCGCATGTGGAAATAGAAGTCCTTGCAGGGATCGCTGGTGCCCCCATCTCCGCCCACGTTGGAGTTGACGCCGATGACCTTGTTCTGACCGCCCACGTTGGCGATGCCCGGCCCCCCCGAGTCTCCGAAGCAGATCCCCGAGCCCTCGTATTCGCTCACATAAACCAGCTGTTCGATGGTGTAGATCGGCAGGGTCGTGGAGCGCTTCACCCCCCCGCCTGTCTTGGTGATTCCGTTGATCACGCCGAAGCCCACGTAGAAAATATCCGTGCCCACCCAGGCCCCTGCCATGTAGGCAGTGTTAATTCCGAGGGGCGTAACCCCCGTCACGGACTCGGCCAAGTGCATCAGTGCGATATCGTGGTCTCCGAGGACATCCTCGTCGTACATCGGGTGGACGAAAAACTGGTCCGCCTGGTATAGCTGCCCCGACGCAGGCCAACCGCCTATGCCCGGGTTCGCGTCGTTGCCCACGTAGAACATCGTGGTCTGAGGCTGGGGCTCGAAGCCCTCCTCCTCCGCTGTGAGGCAGTGGGCCGCAGTCAGGACCCACTGGGACGCGACGAGGGTGCCGGTACAGAACGACCCGCCGTATCCATACCCGGGATACTGCATGGTTAGCGCGCCCACCGCGGGCCAGCCCGTCTCTGTCTGTCCATTCACGATGGGGTCCCGCCGGGTCTCCATCAACGCGGTCGGCACGGCCTGGTCACAGGCCGAGACCAGCACGAGCAATCCAGCAATCCAGGCAATTTTGTATCCCATGAATCCCTCCTCGATCCGCAGGAATCTACCAGCCCAACCGGATCCGGTCAAATTCGTCTCGCCTGCTCCCTGGAGGAACTGACGCTGCTCTGATAGACTCCATCGTCGGACAGCGGACCGGAGGGAGACCATGGACCCGGAGAAGCTCATTAACGAACTGACAGCAGCGCTGGATAAGGCGGACCCGCCGCCGCCGAGCGGGACTGTGCTGGGCATCCTCGAGGACCAGGTGGTCCTCTCCGCGGGCGGTGCGGACACCCGGGCCTTCGTGGATGTCCTTGAGGAGGGCTTCCGCATCGAAGCCCATATGGTGGTGGAGATTGAAGGTGACGTATCGGAGGAGCAGCTCCGCAAGGAGGCCAGCGAGGCCATGGACGAGGAGGTCTGGCCCCTCCTGGCTGGACGCGGCTACGAGACCAACGAAAACGACTGGAATGAGGAGTTGGGGCTCCTGACCCGCTTCGGCGTCCGCACCATCGAGACCTTCGATGTGCTCGCTGACGAACTTCTCTTTCTCGTCTCCGCTGACCTCCACGAGGCCTTCGAGGCTGAGTAGTCTCAATCCATAAAGTCGCTTCGTGGCGAAAAGCTGGATCCGTTTCGGCAGCACAAACAGCGGGATCTGTGGTACGCTTCGTCCTATCCTTAGCTTTTTGTCGTCTTGTTCGATCGACACGGCGTGCTCTCGTGCCAGCACATGGAAAGCTGGAACGGTGCTCCTGATTCCCGAATCCCCGCTGTTTTCTTGACGATCCCGGGGGGACCGATAGACTAACGCGTGGAGGAGGTGTGTCCGAAATGATCCTGTTCACCCGGGTCGCAAAGCGGTATCCTCAGGGGCTTGAGGCCTTGACCGGGGTGACGTTTCACCTGGAGAAGGGATCCTTCCTCTTTGTCACCGGGCCCAGCGGAGCGGGGAAGACCACAATGGTCAAGCTGGTCCTCGGCATCGAGCGGCCCACCGAGGGCTCCGTCATCGTCGCCGGACGAAACGTCTCAGCGCTACGGTCGTCCGCTGTGCCGTTCCTGCGGCGCAACATCGGCGTGGTCTTCCAGGACTTCAAACTTCTGGAGAATCGCACCGTGTACCAGAACATAGCGCTGGGCCTTGAAATCCTGGGCTGGAGCCGGCGCGACATCCGCACCCGGGTGGGCCAGCTCCTTGAGCGATTGGGCCTGGACCGCCTGGCGGCCCACCTCCCCCGGGAGATCTCCGGCGGAGAGCAGCAGCGGGTCGCCATCGCTCGGGCCCTGGTGAACAACCCCCCGATCCTCGTCGCGGACGAGCCCACCGGAAGCGTGGACCCGGATCTGGCCGTGGAAATTATGGACCTGCTCGTGGACGCGCAGCGCAAGGGCACCACGGTCATCGTTGCGACTCACAACCTGGGCCTCCTGGAGCGTTACGATCTGCCCAGGCTCTACCTGGCGCGGGGCCAGGTGGTGGAGGGCTGGCCCGGCGCGGCGCCGAAGGGAGGGAGCCATGTGGTTCCTTGAGCGTCCCCTCTACTTCTTGCGGCGTGGGGCCGCCAACCTGGTGCATGCCCCCATTTTGACGGTGATTACCGTACTCACCGTGGGTATCTCCCTGGTCCTGGTAGGCTTCCTGGCCTTCCTGCTCGTCGAGGCGGACCGCCTGCTGGAGGAGACCACCGGCGGCTTCCAAATGACCGTCTATCTGGAACCCGACCTCTCGGTCGCCGAGGGGGAGGAGTTGGCCGCTGTGGTCCTCGAACAGTGGCCGGAGGTGAGCCGAGCCGTGGTGTTCAGCGCACCACAGGACTTCGAGCGCAACAAGGCCCTCCTGCCCCCGGAGATACTTGTTGGGCTCGAAGAGGATCTGATCCCAGCGCAACCATACATGGAAGTCACCACGGACATCCGTCAACTCCATGGCGAGAAACTCGACCGGATGGTGACCTGGTTCCGGAGCCTGGAGCAGGTGGAGGGCGTGGACGAGATCCTCATGGGCTCCGAGAAGCTCCGGGTAGCGTTCACCCTCCTCGAGAGTTTCCGCTTCGTCGCCGGTGTTATCGTGATCGTGGTGGTCTTCGCATCCCTCTTCTTCGTCCTGGCCACTATCCGCTTGTCGGCCCACGCCCGTCGGGAGGAGATCGACATCATGCTCCTGGTGGGTGCGACGAAGACCTTCGTGCGTCTACCCTTCTATATCGAAGGGATGCTCGCTGGCCTCTCCGGCGGTGCGCTGGCCTACGTTGTGGTCTGGGCTCTGGAGACCCGCATCACCGCTGAGTTGCACGCGGAGGGCCTCACGGGTATCAACATCGACTTGCTTCCGGGGGGCATGGTGATCGGTCTCCTGGGCGGCGGCCTCCTCCTGGGCCTCGTGGGTGCGGTCCTCGGCGTGGGCCGGTACCTGCGGCTTTCCCGATGACCTCTGCCGTCCTCGGACTCCTGCTGCTGAGCCTGGCAGCGCCTCCGGACTCGCCAGCCTACAAGGACACCCAGCTTCGCCTCCTCATGGACGTACTGGATATCCTCCAGGATGACGTGGATCGTCTTGAGGCAGTGAAGGGTCGCCTGGCAGAGCGCCACGGGCGTCTCATGGCCCGAGTGGGGGAAGTGGAGGATCGCATCGACGCTCTCTTCATCCGGGTAGAGGCCCAGCGGGACGCTGCCAGGATCCTGGTGCGAGCCTTGGTGCGCCTGAAAGAGCCCTCGGACTGGCAGCTCCTGGTCTCCTCGGGCCGATACCACGACATGCTTGTGTACAAGCGTACGATCCGGAAGCTCCTGGGGCGAATCCACCGGCGTATGGAGACGATCCAGGAGAAGAAGGCCAGGTGGCAGCACCTGAAGCGCCAGGCGGAGCGGGAGCTGGCCGAGGTGCGACGCCGGGAGGATGATGCCGGACAGACCCTGGCCGAAATCACAGCGCGCCTTCAGGAGATGAAGGGGGAATTAAAGGAACGCCAAAGAAAGATAGCGGCTGTGAGCAGCCTCTTCATGATGGTAGCGCTGAGTCGAGACACGCCCCAATCCCCGGACGAGATCTCCGAGGTCTCCGATACGCGCCCCGCGTTGAAGGAGGCAGCCCCCGCCCCGGTCGGACCGGACGACGATGCGTGGAAGCGGAAGGGCAAGGAGTTCAAGCTCCCCCTGAGCCCAGGCCGAATTTACAAGGCCTTCGACCGCCAGGTATCGGGCGGCATCGGCACCGAGAAGATGACCCGGGGTTGGATCTTGACGCCCTACACGGAGCAGGGCAGAACGATTACCAAAGCCCGCATCAAAGCGCCGGCGCCGGGCAAGGTGTCTTTCCTGGGTCACATCCCCGGCTTTGGCATGACCCTGATTCTGGAGCATGGGGTAGACTACCACACGGTCTTCGCCAACCTGTACAAGGTCATGGTGAACAAGGGAGAGCGGGTCAGCGAGGGCCAGGCCTTCGCTTTGGTGAAGTCCCTGCGCAAGGGCCAGCCGCCCTACCTCTACATGGAGGTCCGGGAGCGTCGTGTCGCTGTGGACCCCCGTCCATGGTTCCGTCTCCGTCCCATCAAACAAAAGTAGCATAGCAACCGCGGCCTCTTTTTTGACAGGCTTCTCCCGGGGGGGCATCATCTACAATTGGAGCAAGACTCTAAGCGGGGTGCACCGTGTTGGGGAAGAAAAACGCTGTTGGAGTGGACATCGGAAGCCACTCGATCAAGATCTGTCAACTCCGCGAGACGGGGAAGGGTTTGCACTTGGTGCGATTCGACTCCAAAACCCTCCCACCAGAGGGTGTGGTGGATGGCGCGGTGATGAACTTCGGGGCAGTGGTGGATCGGCTTAAAGAGCTGGTTACGGACAACCGCCTGAAGAACAAGCCCGCATCCCTCTCCATCTCCGGGCACTCGGTGATTATCAAAAAGATCTCCCTGCCGGAGATGACCGACGAGGAGCTGAACTCCTCGATTATGTGGGAGGCAGAGCAATACATCCCCTTCGACATCAACGAAGTGCACGTGGATGTCCAGGTTCTGGACCCAAAGGCGGGCCAGGGACAGATGGACGTGCTGCTGGTGGCTGCAAAGAAGGAGGTCATCAACGACTACACCTCCATAGCCATGGAAGCCGGCCTGTCCCCGGTGGTTATGGACGTGGACACCTTCGCTGTCCAGAATGTCTTCGAGTTGAACTACGGCTTCCCCCCCAACGAAACCGTGGCCCTGGTGAACATCGGGGCCTCGATGATCAACATAGACATCGTCTCCAGCGGCGTGCTCCAGTTTACCCGGGACATCTCCATGGGCGGGAGCCTCCTCACCGAGGAGATCCAGCGGGGCCTCGGTGTGAGCTACGAGGAGGCCGAGCATTACAAGACCGGTGGCGGTGACACGATCTCCAGCTCCGCAATTTTTCGTGAGGTACAGCGCCTCAGCGAGCGAGTCGCCAGCACACTGGTCACGGAGATCCAGCGCTCCATCGAGTTCTACAAGGCGACCTCGATCTCGGGGGACATCACCCGGGTTTACCTCTCGGGCGGATCCTGCCAGATGCAGGCACTGATCCAGGCCATGGAGCAACGCCTTGAGGTCTCCGTCGAATTGGTGAATCCTTTTAAGAATATCGTGATCGACACGAAGCAGTTCGACATCGGCCTGCTACAGAAGATGGCCCCAGCGGCGGGCGTCGCCGTGGGGCTGGCGCTTCGGAGAAGGGGGGACAAATGATCCGCATAAACCTTCTCTCTCCGGCCGAGACCAAAAAGAAAAAGCGCCAGATCAGCGCCAGCGGCTCCTACGGTGCGATTCTTGTGCTGGTCCTGGTCTTGGAGGTCCTCGGTCTCTACTACTGGGGCGACTCCAAGGCCGTGATCCTGGAGGACAAGGTCCGGGCCGTTCAAAAGCTTGAGGTGGAGATCAAGAAGTTCAATGATATCAAGAAGCAGCAAGAGGACTTGAAGATAAAGATCGATCTGGAACAGCAGCAGACGGAGATCTTTTCGAGGCTCAAGGCGGGACGCGTGGGTCCCGCCAACATGCTCCTCTATCTGTCCTACATCCTCACCCGGCCACCCCTTGAAAATCGGGAGGAACGGGTGATCCAGGAGCAGCTCGGTTGGAACACGGGCTGGGATACGGAGCGGGCCTGGTTCACTACAATTCAGCGCTCCGGGGGCAACTCCGTGGGGATTGTGGGCAATGCCCTCACCCACAAGGACACCGACGAAGTCCTCAAGCGTCTGCGCTGTTCCATCTACCTCCAGAACCTCCGTCTGATCAGCTCGACTCGTGGCAAGAACCGTGCAAGTAAAGACGTCTCGGTGATCAACTTCCACTTCAAGGCAGACCTCAACTTCGACATCAACGTGGGCAAGACCGAGGCGGAACTCGACGAGCACGAGAAAAAGAAGTCGGAGGCCCGCAAGGTCGCCGAGAAGAAGAAGGGGTAGAGCATGGATCAGCTCAAGAACCTCAAGCCCGAACACAAGCTCCTGCTCTCCATACTCGCGTTGGGTCTGGTAGCGGGGCTATACTATTTTCTGGTTATCATGGACCTGGAAGAGCAGACCAACACCACCAAGGGCAGAATCAACCAGCTCACCATGGAGAAGAACAACTTCAGGGACTCCAAGGGTTCGATCGAAACGGAACGCCTGAAGGAAAAATACGCGCAGGTCCTCCGTCAGATCGAGGAGAACAAGAAGGTTCTCCCGGAGGAGCAGCGCATGGCTGAGTTCATCCACTCCCTCGAAACCGACGCTGAAGAATCCGGCGTCGTTATTCTGTCCTACGAACCCGGAAAGCCGGTGTCGTCCGATAAATTCTACGACGAGTTGCCCGTGGACATGAAGGTCCGGGGAACATATGTCCAGCTTGTGCGGTTTCTTAAGCTGATGGCGGAGCCGAAGAAACGCCTGGCCAACGTCCGCGACCTGCAGTTTTCAGCGGACGCCCGGCGTCGGCAAATGGCCCAGAAGGTGACTCCCTTCGGCGCCAGCGTCGTAAAATCGGAGACCCTGGTGACGGCCAGCTTCCGGGTGGTCACCTTTGTCTACACCGCGGGGAAGTGAGAGGGAGGGAGCCGTGCGAGATCGCAGATTGATCATCGTAGTCCTGGCCCTGGCGATGGCAGCCTTCGGAGGCTGCGGGGAAAACGAAGAAAAACAGATGACCCCCGAGGAGGCCATGGGCTTCGAGCCGTCGACAGAAAAAGCCGAGACGGGGGCGACAAAACGCCGCAAAAGGCGGAAGAAGGGGAAGGAGGGCTTCAAGGCCAACCCATCCTGGGAGCGTGTCGCTCCCCATTTCCTCGATTTCGCTTCCCAGATGGACGACGAGATCCACAATCCGGCCTTGAGCTGGAAGTACCGGGACGCGTTCCAGGGCCATTTGGACAAGTTCTTCCCCCCGGAGACGCCCAAGCATAAAATCATCGCAGGGAAAAAGGACCCCAAGAACGATATCCGCAAGGTCGTGGCCAAGAAGGCTCCGGGGGGCGTCAAATCGATCCTGGAGGCGCTTAAGAGGGCGGGCACCCAGCCCATCGAACTCATCAAGACGACGAAGGAGGAGGAGGTTCTGGTGGATCCCCTCCAGGCCCATCCACTCACAGCGTATAGCTTCCAGATCATCCTCTCTGGTACTTCGAATCCCGAGGCCCAGGTTTTGACCCCGAAAGGGGATCTCCTGGTCATCCATGTGAACGATCGCATCGGCAAGGAAGGTGGATACGTTCAGGACATCCTTAAGCAAGAGGTCCTTATCAAGATCCCCGAGCAGGATGCGCCCGAGATCGTCTCCCTCACTCCTCCGATCCTCCCCTCGGAATTCGGCACCCCATAACGCAGCGCCCGCTCTTCACAGAATCTGTCCAGTTTTTTTGGACCCTCCTGGAGCTGAGATAAACTGACCACGGCGAAAAATCATTCGTGCGACCGTGTCCGACGCGCGGTAAGGCGAGGAGAGCCATGAAAGTCAAAATACTCGTCGTTCTGGTGGCCCTGCTTCTGTCCTCCACGGCCTTGGCCGGGGCCGGACAGAATGTCCTTGGGGACATACAGATCCAGGAGCAGCCCGAGGGGACCTTAATCACGATTGCGGGGAGCACGACTCCTACGTTCAGCGTGTTCAGGCTCGACGACCCACCGCGGCTCTTCGTGGACATCGCGGGCGGCGACATCTCCCGAATAGGGAAGACCCTGGAGGTGTTCAACGGAGTCGTGGCCCAGGTCGGGACCATCGCCTATGGCAAGGACGGAGTCGAGACAGCACGGGTTATCGTGACCTTTGAACGGCAGGCGGCCTACGACGTTCGAGCCCGGGGCGACGACATTCTGATCCTCATCGACGGTGAGGGCCGTTCCGACGCGGACGCGGAGGCCCAGGCTGCTGAGCGGGAGCGGGAGCACCTCGAAAAAGCTATTGCGCGGGAGCGCAGCCTCCTGGACCAGCTTCGGGGCGCACGGGAGCGCGAGGAGGAGTTGAAGCGGCAGGCCGAGCAGGCTCGCATCGACGAGCAGGAACTGCTCCGCAGTGTCGCGGCCGAGAAGGCTCGCATCGAGACGCTCAAAGCCCAGGCCGAGGCCCAGAGCCTCCAGGCGCAGGAGCTGTCTGATGTGGCCAAGGCCGAGGTGGTCAAGGCCGAGGAGGAGCGCAAGGCCGCCCGGCACATGGCGAAGCTGGAGCAGGAAAAGCTCGTCGCGCTCAAGACCGAGCGCAGGCGCCTGGAGTCCCTTAAGAAGGCAATACGCATCGAGGCCGAAGCAGCGGCCGAGCGCCGTCAAGCCGAGGAGCGGGCCGCGGTTCTGGCGGACCAGAAGGCCGCCGCGGTAGAGGAGGACCGCCATCGGGCTGAGGAGCTGAAGGCAGCGGTGGAGGTGGAGCTGGCGCAGAAGCAGCAGAAGCTGGCGCTGGCGAAGCAAAAGCTGCACCTGGAGCGGGAGCAGGCCGCTGCCCAGGTCGAGGCCCGCCGCAGATCGGAGGAGAAGAAGCGCATCGCGACAGACGCGCGGGAGAAGGAGGAGGCCCTCCTCGCTGAAGCCCGCAAAGCCCGAAAGGATCAGGAGCGCCTCGTAGCGGAGCTGAAAACCGTGTCCAAGGAGACTCGGCGCCTTCAACTTGAGGCCGAACGCAACGCGCAGGAACGCCGCCTGGCGGAGATCGAGAAAAAGAAAGCCACGGCGGAGAAGGACCGGCTAGCCAGGGAAGCAGCTGCCGAGAAGGCCCGTCTCCTGGCGCTGAAGGCAGCCACGGCCAGGGAGGCAGCGCTCAAGGACAAGCTCGAAGCTCAGCGGAAGAACCGGGAGCAAATCGACGCTGCATTCAAGCAGAAACTCGCCGCCACGGAGGCGAAGCTCGCCGCGGCCCGTCTGGCCGTGCAGCGAGAGGAGGAACGTCGTGCCGCGGTGGTGGAGGCTGCGAAAAAGGAAGAGATCCGCCTCGTCGCTGAGCACGAAGCAGCGCGGCGGAAGGCAGCCCACGAGAAGGCCATGGCCGAGAAGGATGCCCTGGATGTCGCCCTGTCCGCAGCCCGAACGGCCAAAGAGAAGGCCGCGGCGGAGAAGGCGCTCCTCGCCAAGGCGATCGCTGACCGGAGTGCGGAGGAAGAGAAGCTCGCGAAGACCCGTGTCGGCAAGGCCCAGGCCGAGGCTGCACGCACCAAAATGAACCGTGAAATGGTCGTGGTGCAGGCACGCCTCGATGAACTAGAGGCCCGCCGCGCGAAAAAACATGCGCTCCTGGGAAAGATCGGAGACGAGATCGGCCGGCAGCGTCAGGCCATCGAGCAGGTGGATGCTCAGCTCGTGCTGGAGCAGCAGAACCTGGCCCAGATGGTGGTCCAGCGCAAGCTTGGGGAAAAACGGTTGGAGGGGTTGCGGGCCGACATCAAGGCCCTTGAGGCGAAAAAAGACGGTGTGGAGACCGGCCGGATCAAGGCCCTCCGCATGGAGTTGAACATCAAGGAAACCGCGCTTCGCTCCCGGGAGGAGAAACTTGATGGGCTTCAGGTTCGCCTGAAGGTCCTCGAAGTCGAGGCAGCGACCGCTCAGGAGGAGCGGGTTCGGAACGAGGCCCTCAGCTCCCAACTGGCTGCCCGCAAGAGGGACGTAAACTCGCTGAGCCGGGCTTACGACGAAACCCTGGACAAGCTCGCCGTGCTCCAGACAGAGAGGAGCGTTCGGAAGAAGGCAGCCGGGCGCCTCGAGGCCGAGGTGGAGCGTACCGCCACGGAGCTGGACAATGTACGGCGAGACTACCGTACCCTCGTGGCCGAGCGGAAGAAATGGGCGGGGATGACCGACGACGAGAAAGCTCGAGCCCGTGTCCTGCGTGCTCAGGTAGAAGGTGCTGAAACCCACGTCAAGAAACTCCTGGACGAGCGGGATCGCAAGGCCCGCGAGTTGGTGGTTCTTTCAGCGGAGATTGAACAACAGGGCCAGGCCGGACGGCGCCTCCAGGGGGAACTCGAGGAGGCCAGGTCCGCTGCCGCAACAAGCGCAGCGGAGGCCGGTGCGTTGCGGGGAGAAGTAGCGCGGCAACGGAAGGATCTGGTCGCGCTCCGGGCCGTTCTCTCGGCAAAGGAGAACCAGGTAGCGAACCTCAGCGATCGGGTCGAGGTAGCGGCTGCCTCAGATGACGACGCTGTGAAGGAGTTGCGGGCACGGCTCGCCACCCAGCGTAGCGAAGCGGCCGCGTTGACGGCTCGGGTCGAGGCGGCGGAGGCCGCACAGGCCCAGGTCGCCGCACTCGAGAAGAAACTCGCCGCCAAGGAGCGGAAGGTTGCCGGTCTCCAGGTCCGGGTGGACACCGCTGCTTTGTCCTCGGACAAGGCCCTCGAGGCCATGGCGAAGCGCTTGGATGCTCGGGAGAAGGAGTTGAACGCAATGCGCGCTCGCGTGCGCGTTGAGGTGAAGGCAGCGACAGACGCGACCCAGGCTGCTTCTCAAGCCACCGCCGTCGCAGAGGCAAAGGCGGCCGTTGCAACGAAGGCTGCCGCTACGGCGAAGGCTGCTGCTGCAGCGAAGGAGGCTGCGGCGGCGAAGGCGATCGCTGCTGCGAAGGCGATCGCTGCTGCGAACGAGGCCGCTGAGGCGAAGACGGCCGCGGCTGCAAAGGCAGTCGCTGCTGCGAAGGCTGCTGCTGAGAAGGCGATCGCTGCTGCGAAGGAGGCCGCTGCCG
>CAYOTU010000007.1:0-4857 GCA_964406905.1 uncultured Myxococcales bacterium
AGTGGATGCCTACTCAGCGGTCCTGAAGTTCGAAAAGAACAACCCCTATTACGAAGACGCACTCTACCGTCTGGGCTGGTCCTCCTTCCAGACCTTCGCCTATCCCCAGGCGATCAAGGCCTTCATCGATCTCCTGGATTACTACGAGTCCGGCAAGGGGCACTCCGAGCGGGCCGCCTCCCTCAGAAAGGAATCGATGGAGACCCTGGCCAACTCTTTCGTGGACGAGGACTGGGACGGCGACGGCATGGCGGATCCAGACTACGGCGTGGAGCGGGCCTTTGCCGCTATCAACCAAGGGAAACCCTACGAACGGGGCGTCCTCAAGGCCTTCGCTGACACCCTCTACGACATTCAGGATGCGAAGCATTGGGAGATGGCGGCGGCGGCCTACTCCGAGTACCTGCGGCGTTACCCCCTGGACGACCTGGCCCCCGAGATCCACGATCTGGTTATCGGCGCGTTCAGCTACCTCACCGACGAGGGGCCTCCAGAGAAACGCGGCTGGTACGCGCAGCAGGGCCAGATCGAGCGCGCGAAGTTCCTGCAACTCTATGGCGCCGGCAGTGAGTGGGTCAGGGTTCACCAGTACGACGTGGTCCTTCTGAAGAAGGCCCGGACGAAGCTCGAGACAGCGCTCCTCGAACGGGTGGAGTTGTTCCACCAGCGCGCGCAGGACGCCAAGGAGGAGCATGGTCGGGACGCGGCCCGTCCCTGGTATGCCCGGGCCGTGGAAGCCTACTTGGCCTATCTGGCCGAGTTTCCCTACTCGGCGCGTTCCCTTGAGAAGCGTCTGGATCTGGCCCAGGCCTACTTCTTCGGCCTCGAGGAATACGATAAGGCCGCTGACCAGTATGCGCTCCTGCGGGAATACAAAGGCGACCTGGAGAACCCCTTCCAGGAGCGGGGGGCCTACCTGGCGATCCAGTCCCGCCAGCAACGCATCCAGGTCCTGTCCCAGGCCGGAGGCGCGATTATCCCAGCGGACCTCTTCGACACCTCAGTGCACAAACTCCTTGGCTCGGTGGGTAAGCGGGACGAAAAGGATCCGACGAAGCTCGTCGAGGTGGAGTCCATCCCGATCCCCGAATCCGTCCAGACCTGGATACAAGACAGCGACCGCTATATCGAGTTGGGTCTCACCCATCCTGAGAACCTGGACTTCGTCGGCCGCCTCTCTTACCTGCTGGCCCGGGCCTACTACCGGTACGGGCACTTCAACGAGGCCGAGAAGCGCCTCCTGGCGATTCTCGAAAAGTTCTCCGACGATGAGCTGCTCAGCACCTACAGCTACGCGGATTTGCTCCGTATGGCCACCGCGCGCAACGATCTGGACAAACAGGAAAAGCTCGCCAACGATATGGCCAAGGCCGGCAAGGGTGACCCGGCGGATATCGGTGCCCTCCTGGCCCAGGTAAAGGACGCCCGTCTCACCGCCCGATTCCAGCGCTCTGCGGATTTGCTCAAGCAGGCCGAAATAGCGATCAAAGATCCCGAGCGCGAGAAGGAGGCCCGTACCCTCTACGAGAAGGCGGCCTTCGAGTTGGAAAAAATTGTCGACGAGAACCCCGGCTTTCGTAAGGCGGACCTGGCCCTCCTGAGCGCCGCTAGGGCCTTCGAGACCGTAAAACTCTACGAAAAGGCGGCCACACTCTACAAACGCATCGTGAACGAGAAGCGCTTCAAGGATTCGGATCAGCGAGAACTCGCCACTTACTATCTGGCCCGCAACTACAAGCTCTTCTTCGACTTCGAACGATCGATCCGGACCTTCCAGCGCCTGGTCAAGGACTACCCGCGGTCAGAGTACCGTAAGGAGGCCCTCCTTGAGGCAGCGACCCTCCAGGAGAATGACCAGGACTACGTGGGCGCGGCCGGGACCCTAAAGGAGTATCTATCACGCTTCCCCGGTTCCTCGAAGGAGCCCCAGATTCGCCTCCTCGTCGCCAGGCTCTACGACCGGGCCGGGCCTGGGCAGGCAAGCTCCATGGCTGCGTCCTATCGGGACTTCCTAAAGCGATACTCCAAGACCCCAGAACTGGTCTCCGCTGCCATGGAGGCGGGCCTCAAGCTGGGCAACATCGCCCGTGTAGCGGGCAAGCGGAAGGATGCTGTTCGTTATTTCGAGATGGTCCGAGGCGCGTTTGAGACCCACGGGCTCCAGCCCGAGTCCGACGAGGCGGCCCAGGCTGCGGAGTCAGCGTTCTGGCTACTGGACAGCCGCTACCAGAGATTCATTTCCTCGAAGATCACGACGAACAAGTACAAGGCCCAGAAGAAAAAGATGAAGTCCCTCTCCACCACCCAGAAGGAACTGGAGAAGGCCCTTGGCGAAATCCATATCAAGTACAAGGCTTACCGCTGGAGCGTCGCGGCTTTCTTCCGTATCGGCATGCTCTGGAAGCACCTCGCCATGGTAATCACCGAGATGCCGCCCCCACCCAACCTCCCCATCGAGGTGGAAGAGAAATACCAGATCCAGATCTCTGATATTGGAATTCAGTTCGAGGACAAGGCGAGGCAAAGCTGGCGGACAGCGACCAACAACGCACGTCGTAAAGGCATCTCCAACGAATGGACAAACCGTATCCTCGTGGAACTGAACAAGTACCCGGAGGACCGCCTGAAGTACCCGCTCTTCAAGGAAGAGAAACGGGTCTACGAGCCGACACCCTTGCTCTCGGAGCCGTCACTCCAGACAGCGGAGACAGCGCCTGAGCCAGTGCTGCCCGAGGCCCCCCCGACTGATGACATGCCGCCAATCGAGGCGCCGGGATCCGATGTGGACGATCCCAGCCGGGAGCCTGCGACCGTGGAGCCTCCCGTGGAACCGATGGAAGGAGGGCCGACGGGATGAAGACCTTCCTGAATATGATCCTGGCCCTGGCCTTGGTCCTGATGGTGACCGCATGCTCGGGAGCCGACATCTCTCCTGACCCCACCGTCCCCGGACCAGAGACCGCTGAGCCGGACCCCACCGTGGTGGATCTCGAGCCAGACCCCGAGCCGGGCGGTGAGCCCGTCGTCGAGCCCGAGCCCGAGTTTATCCCGATGGAGCCAGCCTCGACACCTGGAGTCACCGACCTGGGCACCGTGTCCGAGCTGGTGCAAAACGAGGCCTGGACCACCGAGGCGGTGGAGAGCTTCCGTGCGGTGCTCCGGTCGGACCGCGTAAACCGCAAAGCGGCACTCGGTCTCACCAAGGTGCTGCTTCGCATGGGCAAGACCTCCGAGGCCCGGGCCGCGGTGTCCGAGTATCTCTCCTCCAAGCCGGGCGATCTGGAGGCCCTCCATCTTCTGGTTGCAATTTACATTGCTCGGGACGAGGCCCGCATGGGTCTTGAAGACATCCGCGCTCGGGTGGAGACCACGCCCAACGATCTTGCCAGGCAGGAAGTCCTCATGCGGATAATGATCGCAGCGGGGGAGCAGCGGCGCGCCATCGAACGGATCCGCGATCTTTTGCGTAAGGACGAGGTCAACGTTCCCCTGATGAAGACCCTGGCCCGGGCCTACATCAGCCTCGGAAAATATCGCACAGCACGTTACATCCTCTCGAAGCGGGTCAAGGAATTGTTGCGGGGACAGATCGACGCGGACATCGCCTACATGATGGCGCACATCCTCAAGCACACCTCGAAGGACGTGCGCAAACAGGTGGCCGCATATCAGTCGGTGATCCAGTACCGTCCCGACCTTGCCGAGGCCCACAACAATCTGGGTCTGATCTACTACCAGACCCGGAACTACACAGATGCTGCCCAGGAATTCGCGGTAGCGTCCCGGCTGGCACCTGGACTTATCGGTGCGAAGCTCAATCTCGCCAACGCTTTCAAGTCCTTGCGGGACTACGAGAAGTCCCGGGACACCTACCTCGAGATCGTAGCGGCCCACCCCGACTACGAGCGGGCCTATTACAATCTCGGGGTTCTCTTCTTCGAGAACGAGTTCGGCGAGCTGGACAAGAAGGCCCTCCTCGCAAAATCGATCGCCTATTTCGAAGAGTATCGCAGAGCCCTCGGCCCCCGCCTGAGCCCTCAGGATCCGGTGAATGGCTATATCGTCGAGGCCCGGGACCTGATCAAACAGATTGAGCAGGCCGTTCTGGAGGAGGAGACGATGCGGCAGGAGCGCATCGCGAAGTTCAAGAAACTTGAGGGCGAGGGCGAGGCAAAGATTGCTGACCTCGAAAGCATGCGAGGCGAGATCGAGAAGCGGGCCCTGGGTTGGGTTGCGGCGAACAACGAGGAGAAGGCCGAGCTCTACAACACACTCCTGACGGAGTTCGAAGACCTCTACGGCGGCTCCCTCCAGGCTCTCAAAGATGCCATGAAGAGCCAGGACGGAGACGAGGTAGAGGCGGTCCTCGGCGACTTCGAATGGGCTGACGAGGAATTCCTGCCCAAGGTCGAGGGTCCACTTGCAGAGGACCCGCCACCCGCAGGCGACGCGACACCTCCTGCTGAGCCGATCGCTGAGCCGATCGCTGAGCCGGTCGTTGAGCCGGTCGTTGAGCCGGTCGTTGAGCCCGAGGCGGAGCCTCCTGTGGTCGAACCGGAGCCGTCGACCGACGACGACGGGCCACCCGTGGAGCCGGAGTGATTGATATTTCGAGGCGTTTTGAGGGTTGCCGATTTCTTCGCTACCCTGACAAAAAGGCTTGCAAAGGCCCTGGTTGTCGGGTAAAAAGACGGTCTTGTGGAGGTGTGAAGTTGAGGGGTCTTTTTTTCGCTACGGTGGTTGCAGTGCTCATGGTGTTTATGAGCAGCGCGGCTATGGCCCTTTCTCCGAAGGGAAAGGGGTCCGTCCGGGACGAGGAGACCTTGGAGGCTATCGAAATCGTTGTGCGTATCCCCA
>CAYOTU010000007.1:4867-23377 GCA_964406905.1 uncultured Myxococcales bacterium
CCAAGCCTGAGGCTCAGATATTCACACCCAAGATGAGAACTAAGTACCAGACGGTCATGTACGAGAAGAGTTTCCTGAAGGATGTTCTGGACTCTGTTAAGCAGGGGCCATTCTAGACAATCGGGTTCCATTCTTTTAAGGAGGAAGGCATGGATTATATTCGGACGGCATTTGTGGACGGATTTCCCTGGATGCACTTGATCCTGCTCGTGTCGGTGCTCGCCCTGGCCGTCGTTATCGAGCGGTTCATTTTCCTGTTCTTCCGTTACAACATCAACGCCCAGGCGTTTATGGCGCAGATCCAGAAGTTGGTAATGGCGAACAACATTGACCGCGCGATCAAGCTTTGCAACGCGGCTCCGTCTGCCGCGTTGGCCCGGGTCATCAAGTCCGGTCTGACCCGCGCGAACAAGGGAGAGATTGAGATCCAGAACGGCCTTGAGGAGGCCACCCTGGATGTCATCCCACTCGTGGAGAAGCGTACCCCCACCCTCCAGGCGTTGGGCAACATCGCGACCTTGCTCGGGTTGCTTGGTACCATCGTTGGTCTGATTCAGGCATTTGCTACCTTGAAAGAGGTTTCGCCGGATCAGCGGCAGGAGGCCCTCGGTGCGAATATTTCCCTGGCCATGAACACCACAGCGTTCGGTCTGATCGTGGCGATCCCCTGCATCGCTGCGTACGTATTCTTGGCCGGCGTATCCAAGAAGATCATCACCGAGATCGACCAGTACTCGGTGAAGCTCGAAAACCTGTTGGTCTCCCGCCTGCGTAGCGGGGGCCAGGGTGACGACGGGCGTAAGTAGTTCGGACGTGTCCCTCCGTGGATGACGACGTCCTCCTTGGCTGGAACCAGTTCAAAGGAAGGTCGGGAAGTTTCCTGGCCCTCAGCTGAACGCACCTCGGGGTAGATCCATGGCTAAGAAACCGTCACTTCGAAAGCATGGGGCTGAGGAGATCGGAGAAGCGGATTTGACTCCGATCATGTCGATCATGGTTATCTTGATTCCCATGCTTATCTACGCCTTCAACTACGACGAGATCGCTGTCCAGGAGGTCTCCCTGCCCAAAACGGGAGGCGCGGCCAAAGCTGGCGGGCCCAAGAAGTTGAACCTGACCGTGCTCGTGTCGGAAGACGGGTTCCGAATCAAGGTCCAGGGGGAGTCCGAGGCTGGCCCGCCGCCGCCGGACAAAGTCATCCCCAAAAAAATGCTGACACGTTGCGGCGCTGAGCAGGCATTTATCCGGTTCGACTATGCCACGTTGTATGGGGAACTGATAAAGCTCAGGGATAACCGTACACTGGGGCTGGAGGATACGATCAACGTCGGCGCCCAGGACACCATTCCTTGGCGAGTCATGGCACGCGTCGTTGATACAGTGCGTATCCGGCGAGAAGAAAACGCGTACCAGGACTTCTGCGAGTTCCGAATGGCCCCGAACAAAAAGATTAAGAAAAAGAACACCGAGGGCAAGGAAGTCGAGGTCACCCAGGAACTTTTCCCGAAAGTCGTTTTCATTGTCCTCTGATCCGGCTGACGAGGGGGTCACTCAATGGCTGACAAGCAGAAAGGCAACAACCCGGACGGTATCCCTGTCCCCGAGATGACGGAGCAAGAGCTCGCCGCCAGGAAGAAAGCGAAACTCGCAAAGAGGAAAGGGCGGAAAAACGATGGAAAGGTGGGTCTGACGATCACATCCCTCATGGATGCGTTGACCATCATATTGGTATTCCTCCTCGTGTCGATCGTGTCCGACCCCCTCAGCATCACGCAGGGGGAGGTTATGCGGTTGGCAACCGCGGTTGCGGAGGACAGTCCCGCTTCCGACACCATAGCGATTGCCATTACCAAGCAGGCGATCATGACCGATCAGGAGCACGCTGTAGACATCGAGTGCATCATCGAGGGCTCCAAGTGCACCGAAAAGGATATGGGCGCGCTCAACCAATGCGAGGAAGACCCGACCGGGGATATCTGTAACAAAAAGGTGGAGTTCAAGATCTCCAAGCAGGACAAAGAGAATGCGAACCCCAACAGTCTGGTGATCGTGCCCCTGAAGAAGAAATTGGACAAACTGGTGAAGCGGCAGATAGAGCAGCTCGAGATGCGACAGAACAAGAAATTCGAGGGAATCGCCACGCTGATCGTTGACAAAGAGATCCCCTTCCGCCTCCTCACCGAGGTCATCTACACAGCGGGTCGCGTCGGGGATCCACGTAAGGGCGGACTTGCTAAGTTCCGGTTCGCAGTGATGAAGGGTCAATAATTCGACAGCGGGTCCTTCTTCGGTTGAACTCGTCGTTGCGTCGGCCATTGGACCTGCTGGAGAAGGCTCATGTCTAAGAAAAAACCAGTGCGGAAGGTACTCCGCATCGGAATCGTTCAGGGTGGCCGAATTGTTGAGGAGCGGCTGCTGAGGCGCCGTGACACTGTCACTGTCGGCCAATCCCCGAAGAACAAGTTTGTCATCCCATCTTCCCGAGTTCCTCTCTCCTACACACTTATTGAAGCTCGAGGCGGGGAATACCACCTCTGTTTTGAGAAGGGAATGTTCGGGAAGGTCCTCGTGGGCAGCGAGGTCATAGATCTCAAGACAGCGGCGCGTCAGAAACTGGCAAAGCGCAAGGACAGTCGCTTTTTTCTGCCCCTCACCGACGAAACCCGGGGCAAGATTGTCCTCGGCGACGTCACGCTGCTTTTTCAATTCGTCGCGCCGCCCCCGGAGGTACCCAAGCTCCAACTCCCCGCTAGCGCCAAGGGTGCGTGGTGGCGGAACATAGACACGACCTTTGCCTCCATCCTGCTCCTGAGTCTTCTCTTTCAGGGCGGATTCGAGGGTTACCAGGAGTACTACTGGCGAAATACCGGTCGATTCCTGGTGAAAGAGAGCACGGGTACTCCCAAAATCCTCCAGACCCTGGTGAGGATCGAAAAGCAAGATGAAGAGGAGGAAGAAAAGACCGACGACGAGGCAACAGACAAAGACGCCGAGGAGCCCGAGTTCAAGGACAAGGAAGACGGTACAAAAGACAAAACGGCCGAATTGACCGACAAGGTCCTTGAGACCACCGATGGAGAGAAGGATCTCGCCAGCGAGGCGATGTCTGATGGCCTTGAACTGGCAGACCCCATGGACGCCATGGGTGACCAGGGCATGGGAGACATGAAGGACGACCTCCGCGCTGGCTTCGAGGAGCAGTTCCGGGATCGTACACCTGCCCGAAGCACCGCGGACAAGTTGGCCTCTGCTGATCGGATGGTTTCCAACCGTACCGTGGTCGGCATTCTCGGCTCTGAATTTGGCGTAGGTGATGGCGGTGCTGACGTGCTCAGCGGCGGGGCCCGGGCCGGCGCTGATTCCGGCACCTGGGGTGAGGGCGATATCACGGTCGGAGGCGACTTCGGGGGACCGAAGTCGGACATCTTCGCTGGCGGCGACGACTCCATCGGCGCCCTTCTGGACTCGGGCGGACCGGGCATGGGACCAGGCGGCCTCGGCCCGGGGATCGGCCTTGGTGCCCAACTTGACCTCGGTCTCACGGCTGCTACCGGCCCCACTGCGGTTGAAGCGATCACCGGGCCGAAAAAGAGGCTCGAGGTCGTAGCGAAGGAAGACAAGGTCGTCAAGGAGAAGAAGATCCGAGTTCGTGTTCGAGGGGGGCGGATCTCGGGCGTAGTTGGCGGAAAGATTGACCGGGCTGCTGTCGAAAAATACCTCAGACAGCGTACCGTTGCTGTCCAGCGTTGCTACTACGACGTGGTCCGCCGTAACCCCAACGCGGCGGGGCGTCTGGTGCTGCAACTTACCATAGCGACCAATGGGCGGGCCAGCGTCAAGGTGGTCAAGGATACCATAGGTGACCCCGCCGTGGCCCGCTGCGTAACCGGCAAGATCAAGAGCTGGCGATTCCCAAAGCCGGAGAAGAAAAGCGTTCGTCTGAAGGTCCCGTTCGTTTTCCGTTCGCTTTAGGTATCCAAGGCTTGATTTTTTCCGGCACTCAACCTAAACTTACAGAGGCCGAACAACCGAAAGGCAGGTGAAATATGCTGCGAATTCATGTCACTGTGTTTGGTGTGCTCGCTGGATTGCTTTTGTGCAGTCCGATGGTCGGGGCACAGGGAAAGGCGGCGGAGACAGACTCGGCAGAGGGCTACGGCTCGAGCCAGCGGGACGAGGTCAAGAAAATGTCCGCCGGGGACATGATCGCGGCTGCGGACAAGCTCATCGCTGAGATGCGGGCCATGAAGGATAGCGCTGAGGCTCGGCTGCGGCGGGCTCGGCAAGACAAGGACATCGAGCGGCTGGACAACATCAACGAGGCGCTCATCGCTTTGAAGGGTGTGCTCAACCTCGCCGAGGGCTACTTCTACGACCTCAAGTCCAAGGGCAACGACGCCAACGCAGCGCGAACCGAGTTCATCAAGCTCCGAATAGCGTATGTCAAGATGCAGGAGTTGGATGCTCAGATTCGTTCGGCAGGAGGTCCGTCCGACCAAGGAGTGATTGAGGGACGACCTGTGATTCAGTGGACCAAGGACAAGGATCTTCCCAGCGGCGACCCGGTCGGGGAGTTGGAGTTCTGGGAGGTCTACCTCGATCGGCCTCAGATCGCGAGCCCGTACCATTAAATAACTTGAAAAACTCAGAAAGTCGGTTTATAAACAGACGAGAAAGACGGTCTCTCGTGCAACTGTAGGTTCTTTTCTTTTTTCTGAAACGGTGACGGTCGGCGACGACCGGGCGCGTGGTGGAAATAAGGCGTACCAGAAGATGGCGGTTAGAGGTAATTCAGCACTGATTCTTTTGGGGTTTGTGCTTTTCATATTGACGCCGTCCCAGGCCTCCGCCGAGGGAGAAATTCCCAACCTCAGGAAGCATGAGACGTCGGTTTCCGGAGGGCTGAACCTGCCCCCTACGCAGAAGATCCTTGGTCTCGATGCAGCGGGCTTCATCTTTCGGCCCGAGTTGACCTTCTCCACCGAGTACAACACCAACCTCTTCTATGCCGACGAGAACGACCCAAATCCTCCCTTGGACGCTTGGCTCACAAAGGTGATCCCGGGTTTGACCTTCAAGTCTCCACGCCACTCGGCACTCATCGTTGACGCGAACGGGGCTCTTGAGTTCCGGAAGTACTTCCACGATTCCTCGTTAGTGAACAAGCAGTCCATGCTCGGCGGCGTGGCGGGACTCAACGCTGCCTTTTTCCCCCGCAGCGTGGTGAGCGTCTCGTTTCACGAGGATTTTCGTCGTTTGATTGAGCGGCGCAACATTGAGACCACGGGCTCCTGGGACCGTAACTTCAACAAGGCAGGCCTGGACATCAATATCCGCCCCGGCGGCAAGGCCATGAGCTTCCGGATCGGATACGATTTCATAACCGACTACTTCGTCGATACGGGTGGGGACTGGGGCGACCTGCATCGTCACGACGTCCATGCCCGCTACTCGTGGAAGTTCTTCCCCTACACCGCCTTACTCTTTGAGGCGGGCTGGCAGCTTAACGACTACCTGGCCAAGAACCTGGGCCATTACGGCGAACTCACCGACTCCAAGCCACTACGGGCTCGAATCGGTGTCAACGGTTTCATCACAAAGAGCCTGTCTGTGATGCTCATGGCAGGGTACGGCTATTCCTTCCATGACGTGCGGCCCGTCGCAACGGGTGAGACCACCAATCCGGGGGAAAACGCCAGCTATAGCAGCTTCCTTGCAGAGGCTCGAGTGTCCTGGAAAGCGTCCCGTTCGACGATCCTGCAGATCGGATACAAGCACGACTTCCGGAGCAGCCTCTTCTCCAACTACCTGCAGTTCGACCGGGTCTACGCCAACGCGCAGCAGCGCCTCTTCGGCATTTGGGATCTCCACCTGGACGCGTCATATCAGTTCCTACAGTACTCTGCTCTGCCTTACGCGTACCAAACCTCCCGCCCGGATGTGATCCAGCAGTACGGCGGGCTGGTCAATCAGAGCTTCCGCAACGACAATGCTATTCGGGTCACCGTGGGGACAGATGTCGACATCGTCCGTTACCTCAAGGTCTCCGTAGACTACACCATGGATATTCTGTCGACACCGTTCTTCGTACAGATCCGAGACATCCCCTTGCCGGATAACCAGGGCTACCTCGCCCACGTCATCACCATGATGCTGACCGTCCGCTACTGATGTTCCGCAACGTACCTGTTCGCCATCATTTTCTCTTGATAATCCTTGCCCTGTTTTGTGTAGCGGCTTCCTTTGCTGGTCCCTCCTGCTCTCCGCCGGATCGGGAGGGCTATATCCGCATGACCACCGCCATGGTTCCCTCCAAGCGCAGCATGACCCTGGGACCGGGGGACGTGTTCGAGATCCGGGTCTACAGCGAAGAGGAACTCTCGGGGATCTATCGGGTCGGCGGAACCGGCGAGATCTCCTTCCCGCTGATCGGGCGCATACCCGTGGACGGGCTCAGCCCGACCCAGGTGGAGACTATTGTCGAGCAACGCTTGGCGTCCGGTTACCTCAAGCACCCGTATGTGACGGTCTTCGTGAAAAAGTATAACTCCAAGACCGTCTCGGTCCTCGGTCAGGTCAAGACCCCCGGGACCTTCGCTTTCGGGCCCGAGATGAACGTAATCCAATCGATCACCCTCGCTGGCGGCATGCTGGAATCCGCACGGGCCAACGCTGTGGTTGTTACCCGCCGAGAGGGTGGCCAGGAGCTGCAATTTAAGGTTCCCGTGCGCTCCATCAGTGAAGGGGAAGTACCCAACTTTTATCTCAAGCCCGGGGACATCATCTTCGTGCCCAAAACCATCCTCTGACGTCAGTTTCCGAACGTCCGCCGCCTTGCCTTGCGGGGAAGGATGTGATACTTAAAACAACAGAATGATGTATATGGCGAACGGTATGACCGAATCGAAGTCCATTAAAGAGCGCAGCAACGAGGCTCTGAGGAGCCTTGGGCATGTCCTCATGAAGAGGCGGCTGGTTGCGGTCTTGGCGATCTCCGCCATCTTGGCGGCGACCGTCATGTTCACTGAGCGGCAGCCCAAGATCTACAGCGCCGGGGCGTCGTTGATCGTTGACAACCGGAGTCCCTCGGTTCTCACCTCCGTCAAGGAGGTCATCGAGCTTGGCTCTGGATCCTACTGGTCCACCACGGAATATCTGAAGACACAGCTCGAGGTGATAAAAAGTCGGCAACTGGCGAAGCGGGTTGTGGACCGGTTGGGCCTGGCCATGGATGAGCGCTTCCTGGGTCTCTCGGCTCTGCCTCTCACCCCAAAGCAGAAACGTGCCCGCATGGCGAAGATGGACGCTGTGGAGCTGCTTATGGACGCGATCCGGGCGAACCTCAAGATAGACAGCCGGGTGGTCATGCTGACCGTGGAACATACTGACCCGGCCATGGCCGCAGATATCGTCAACACCCTCGCCGAGGAGTATCGAGACCAGAACCTGGAGTTTCGAAAACAGATCCTTCGGCAGGCAAACGATGAATTACGGGAGATGACCGATGGCCTCCGTGCTGAGCGGGAGGAGGCCGAGCGAAGGGTAATGACCTTCGAACGAAAGCACGGTGTAGGAAGCCTTGACATCCGGCAGAAGGCTGTGGAAGCCCGGATCCTGTCGCTTAACGAAAAGTTTACCCTGGCGAATATCGATAGGATTAACATCAAGTCAAGTCGCGGTCGGCAGGAGTTGGCCCACCAGATTAGTGAGGTAGAAGCGGTCCTGGAGTCCCGAGACGTCACAGCCACCTCCTACCCGCGGGTGGTCGAGAGCGGGGATGTCTCCGCGCTGCGGACGCAACTCGTGCAATTTGAGGTCAAGGAAAAGGAGATCAAGCGCCGCTACGGCGAGAAGCACCCGGCCCTCAAGGCAGTCAAGGATCAGCGCCGTCTGGTCCGCCGTTCCCTCAAGGACACGGTGGAACGAATCCTACGCGCTGACCTGAGTGAGTTGCAGCGGAAGAAGAGGGAAGAGGAGGATAAGCTGGCCCAAATCCTTGACGCTGAGCGCGGGCTCCTGAAGGAGCTGCGTACTGCACGGGTTGAGGAGACAGCGCTCAAGCGGATCCAGCTCGAACACGAGCCGCTCAAGAATCGCCTCGGAGAGATCACCAAGGTCTATGACTCGATTCGTTCCCGTTACCAGGAGACCACCCTGAGTGCCCAGTTGGAGACCAACAACGTCCGGGTCCAGGACTTCGCGATCCAGCCCGAGCGGCCAATCAAACCCAACTATCGCTTCAACCTCTTCGCCGGACTGATTCTGGGGATCCTCCTGGCCGTGGGAGCGGCCTACTTCGCTGAATCCCTGGACAACACCCTGCGGGACCGGGCCGATGTGGAGGCGATTCCCGGTATCTACTTCTTGGGTGTTCTGCCGAGCATCCGTCGAACGATTCACGCGGTGGGGACGTCCGCGTATAGCCGCGAGCGGGACTTGTATCCCTTCTACCACCCCAAATCCAGTGCGGCGGAGCATCTCAGAAGTATACAGACCAACCTGCTGTATAATGACCCTAGCAAGCGCCCCCGGGTTTTCCTGGTGGTAAGCCCGAATCCTCAAGAAGGGAAGACGACCCTGGCGATCCACACCAGCGTCATCTTCGCTACCTCGGGCCTCAAGACCGTAATCGTCGATACGGATATGCGCCGACCCAGGGTACACAAAGCTTTCGACTTAAATCCCCGGGGCGGCGGCGTCGCTGCGTACCTGATCCAGGGCGGTGACGTGGGCGACTTCATAGACGCTTCCGAGGTGCCCAATCTGCACATCCTCGGCTGCGGCGTCCGGCCGCCGAACCCCGTGGAGTTGCTACAATCCCGGGCCTTCCTGCGTCTGCTTGAGTCCCTGAAGGCTCGCTACGATATAATCCTGTTCGACTCTCCTCCCATGCTGGCCGTGGCAGACAGCCGGATCCTGGCCACGCATGTGGACGCGGTCATCTGCGTGGCCAAGGCGCGCCAGACCACCCGGGATACCCTTCGTGAGGGGCGGCGCTACCTCGACGGCGTCTTCCCTTATCCCGTGGGCTGCGTGATGAACGACGTGGACATGTCGAGTGGCTCTTATCATTATTACTATTACTATGGCACGAAGTACGGATACTACGCATCGACGGATGAGTTTATGGACGAGCGGGGTGAGAAGCAGCCTGCCGGTAACAAGAAGAAGAGGACGGTGAGATTACCATGGCGAAGGCGATCGGCATAGACCTGGGTACAACGAACTCCTGCGTCGCTGTTATGGAGGCAGGGGCCCCGGTGGTGATCTCAAATCCGGAAGGAGGCCGTACCACCCCCTCGGTGGTGGCGTTCTCTGACCAGGGACGGCTTATTGGGATCCTGGCACGACGTCAGGCGATTACCAACCCCGAGAGCACCATCGTTGCTGTGAAGCGTCTCCTCGGGCGGAAGTTCGCGTCCGCTGAGGTCTCGCGGATGAATAAGAGTTACCCCTTCAGCATGGTGGAGGCGCAAAACGGCGACGCGCACGTGGAGGTCAACTCCAAGGTCTTCTCGCCACCTGAAATCTCGGCGTTCATTCTGGAGCAACTCAAGGAGTTCGCTGAGGAGTATGTCGGTGAGAAGATCGTGCAGGCGGTGGTTACGGTGCCGGCCTATTTCAACGATGCCCAGCGCCAAGCGACCCGTGACGCGGGGCGCATCGCCGGCCTCGAGGTCCTCAGGATTATCAATGAGCCCACGGCTGCCGCGTTGGCCTTCGGCCTCAACCAGGAGACCCGTGGTTGCTTGGCGGTCTACGACCTGGGCGGCGGCACCTTTGACATCTCGATCCTCGAGGTGGGGGACGGAGTCTTCCAGGTGAAGGCCACCCACGGCGATACCTTCCTGGGTGGCGAGGACATCGACAGCCTGGTCTCCGACCTCCTCGTGAACGAATTCCAGAACAGGGAGGGGGTCGACCTCTCCAGGGACTTCGTTGCCCTCCAGCGCATCCGCGAGGCAGCAGAGAAGGCCAAGATCGAGCTGTCGGTCCTCGAAGAGACCGAAATCAACCTTCCCTTTGTCTACGCGGACGAGAGGGGCCCCCGCCACATCAAGCGCAACTTCACCCGCAAGGAGTTGGAGAAGGTGTCAGAGGATCTCATCGAGAAGACGATCTTCCACTGCCAAAAGGTCCTGACGGATGTCGGCTACAAAATCGAGGAGATCGATGAGGTGCTCCTGGTAGGGGGCATGACCCGCATGCCCCTGGTGCGTTCCAAGGTGGCGAGCTTCTTCGGCAAGGCCCCCAACAAGGGAATCGACCCTGACCAGGCCGTGGCGGTTGGAGCTGCAATCCAGGCAGGGATCGTCTCCGGCGAGGTGGACAACGTCCTCCTCTTGGACGTGATCCCTCTCTCCCTGGGCATTGAGACCAAGGGCGGTCTCTTCACCCGGCTCATCGAGCGGAACCGCACTATCCCGACATCCTGCACTGAGACCTTCACCACAGCGGAGGACTACCAGTCCGTGGTAAACATCCATGTTCTACAGGGCGAGCGGCCCCTGGCTCGGGACAACAAGTCCCTGGCCAGGTTCGAGTTGGTGGGCATTCCCCCCGCTCGTCGCGGGATTCCCAAGATCGAGGTGACCTTTGAGGTGGATGAGAACGGCATCCTGTCGGTCTCAGCGCGAGATCTCGCCACAGGGAACGAACAGTCCGTACGGGTGCGCCCCTCCAGCGGCCTCTCTGAGCCGGAGATCGAGCGCCTCGTGGGGGAGGCGGAGAGCCATCGCATGGCAGATGCCACGCGTAAGGAGCTGGTGGAACTCAAGAACAAGGTCGAGGGCCTGATCTACACCACCGAGCGTTCCCTGGTGGAATTCGAGAGTTACCTCACCGACGAGGAGATTTCAGCGATCCGCTCCGACCTGGCCCGGTGCCGTGACGTGCTGGACGACGACAAAGTCGACGCAATCCGGACGGCCATGCTGGAGTTGGAAAAGTCCTCCTACCGCATAGCGGAGGTCATGTACCGCGACCTCTCATAGCTATCTTTTCTCGATATCCCTATGCAGGACGGAGACCTGGTAGCCTTTGCTGCGGAAGCGCCCCGCCGTGGTTTCGGTGAGCGCTACGGAGCGGTGACGCCCGCCGGTGCAGCCGATACAAACCATGAGCTGGGGCCTTCCGTCCGAGTCGTTGGCCGGGACAACTGTGTCCAGGAACTCAGCCAAGCGCTGGGTGATCTCCCGGGTCTGGTCCCACTTCTCCAACCAGTCTCTGATTTCGGAATCCTTCCCGGTCTTCTCTCGGAGACCCAGCACAAAGTATGGGTTTGGCAGGAAGCGCACGTCAAAAAGGTAGGATGCTTCCGTAGGGATCCCGTACTTGAACCCAAAGGACATGAAGACCAGGTTCATCCGGTGCTCATCGGGTACCATCAGGAAGCCTCTGACACGGGCCTTCAGCTCATGGTTCGAGAGGGACGCAGTGTCCACCACGCAGGAGGCCTGCTCCCGGACCGGTCCCATGAGTATCCGCTCCTGCGCAATCGCCTGGGAGACCGTGCGCCCATCTGTGGCCAGGGGATGGCGACGACGGGTCTCGGAGTAGCGCCGCACAAAGACCTCGTCCGTGGCCTCCAGGAACAGGATCCGTACTGCGTGGCCCTCGCTTCGGGCGTTTTTCACGATACGGCCCAGCGATGACGGAAACGTCCGATCCCGGCTATCTGCGACCAGCGCCACGCGACGGCCCTCGCCGCTGGCGACCAGGAGGGAAAGGAGGGTGTCCACGATCGCGGCTGGGAGGTTGTCCACGGCCAGATAGCTTGCGTCCTCCAGGACATGGAGCGCTGTGGACTTCCCCGCGCCGGAGAGCCCCGAGACGATCACCAGATCCAGGCCGTTCTTATGCGGGGTTGGCACGTCCCCTCCCTCCGCTCCCCGGGGGAGTCGCCTCGTCAATAAGGAGGCTGATCAGAATAAGATGTACAAGTTGCGGCGTTGAGGCGCCCGGATGGCAAGGAGAGAGGAGGGCGCATACCCGTTGGTACGTAACCGACGAAAGACAATGCCATCGGGGATGGATCGGCGTCGCAGGTAGATAGATTATTCTGACCAGCCTCCTAAGCATCAACTCGCGTGGCAGGATGTCTTCAATCTTCATGCGCGCACTTAGATGACCTTCGTCCGCTCCGACGAGGAGAGAAGACCGAGCTGCCCACGATATTTCGCCACCGTGCGGCGAGCGATTTTGATGTTCTTTCCCTTGAGGACCACCACGATGGCTTGGTCACTGAGAGGATGGCGGGGATCCTCCTTATCGATCAGGGTCTGGATGCGTTCTCGTACGGCCTGTGCGGAGAGATCTTCGCCTCTCTCGGACTGGATGCGCGCACCGAAAAAGTATTTCAACTCGAAGAGCCCCTGGGGGGTCTGGACGAACTTCTGGGTTGTGACCCGGCTTATGGTGGACTCATGCATGCCCACCTCCAATGCGACGTCCCGAAGCACCAGGGGGCGCAGGTACTTGGGACCCCGTTCCAGAAAGTCTCGCTGGAAGCGGAAGATCGCTTCGGTGACCTTTTTCATCGTGGCCTGACGTTGGTAGATGCTGCGTACCAGCCAGACTGCACTGCGCACCTTGTTCCTCAAGAACTCGCGGGTGTCCGCGTTCTTGTTCTGATGGAGAACCCGCTTGTAGTAGTCGCTGACCCTGAGCTTGGGCAGGCCGTTCTCGTTGAGGCTCACCACCCACTCGCCGTTCCGCATCTCCACGAAGACATCCGGCACCACGTACTCTGCCGGGGAAGAGGAGAACCCCCGCCCAGGCTTGGGATCGAGGGATGAAATCGCTTCCATCACGCGACGCATCTCCGCGTCACTGATTTTGAGGCTCTCCTGTAGGTGCAACGCGGAGCGGCCCACCAGTTTATCAAGGTGAAGATCGACCACCCGGTGGACCAACTCATCGTCCGGGAGGAGCACCAGCGCCTGGATCAAGAGGCACTCCCGGAGGTTTCTGGCCCCTACCCCCAGAGGATCCAGAGCCTGAATCTGTGCGAGCACCTGCTCTGCAAAGGCCTCGTTCACGCCTACAGCATTACAGGCAGTCGCCAGTCCATCTGCCTGCAGGTAACCGTTGTCGTCGATCGCGCCGATCAACTCCGTCGCCACGAGGCGCTCCTCGAAGCTGAACGCGGACATCTGGAGCTGCCACATAAGGTGGTCCGCCAGACTGTCCTCGGCCCCGGCCTGGTTCTCGAACTGCGGTACGTCCTCCGGCGCTGCCACGGATGGGGTCGGGGGCGGGCGGAAGGTCTCGTACTGCTCCAGCACTTTCTCGAAATCCATGTTGTCCGGGGACGCAGGGACAGGCTCGGGGTCTGCTGAGGGAGGAGTTGGAGGTGTCTCAGCCGGAGGCGTAGCTGTTACCCCGTCTACCTCGCTGGTCTGAGGTTCGTCGTCAGTTGGCTCGGGAGCCTCTTCGAGAACCGGGTTCTCTGTGAGCTCCTTCTGGACGAGACTCTCCAGTTCGAGTCGGCTGAGCTGGAGGAGCTTGATGGCCATCTGGAGCTGCGGCGTCATCCGCAGCTCCTGGGTCATCCTGAGGTCCTGGCGCAGCTCAAGCATCGATGGCGTCTCCGTCCCTGAAATCGCCTCAAAGCATAGCACCGGTACGGTTGGCACGCAAGATGCTGAGACCGGTTACAGGGTCTCGACGCGCTCCAGAAAATCCCCCAAGGCCTTGGACCAGGACAGGGTGGCGAGGGTAAGACGAAGGCGGGCCTGGATCACCTGGATCCGAGCGTTCAGATGCGCCCGGTCCGCGTCCAGGAGGAGGGTCTGGTCTGCAACGCCCAGTTCGTACTGCCGCCGGACCAGGTCCCGGTTCTTCGCAGCGAGAACCTCGAGGCGTTCGCCGCTCCCGAGTGCCCGCCGCGCGTCAAGGGATTCGTGTCGCGCACCCTCGATCTCGCTGCGGGCCTGAAGCATGGCCGCTGCCCGGTTGAAGCGGGCCTCACGCACCTGGGACCGCGCCTCGTCCGCCTGCGCGAAGCGCACGCCACCCGCGAAGAGGTTCCAGTCCAGGGTCACCATGGCCCGCCATGAAAAGTTTTCTCCCGAGAACCCGGTGTTGGAGGTGGCCGAGCCGTTCCAGAGGGCCGTGAGAGTAGGCACGAACTGCATCCAGATGTCCGTCACCCGGCGCTTGGCCATGAGGGTTGCTTTGTCCATCATCTGGATGTCCAGGCGGAGGCCGAGGGTAGCGTCATCCGGCCGCGGGGGGGCCGGAGTTCCGAGCTCCTCCCGGGGTGCGACGCTGAAAGCGCTGTCGTCCCGGCCCAGGAGCAAGGCCAGGCTTCGCCGGGCGTGGCCTAGGCCCAGCCGGGCGGCTGCGAGGCCATCCTCGGCCTGGACCCGGGCCATGTCGAAGCGGATCCGTTCGTTGGGCAGGGCCACCTCGGCGGCCTCCCGGGCACCAAGGAGTCGGTCGTTGATCTCTACGAAGGTCAGGTTCTCGGTCAGGAGGTCCACCGCTGCCTGGGCCGCGGCCACGCCGTAGTAGAGCCGGATCACCGTGAAGAGGAGGACCTCCTCGGTGAACCGCTCCTGGAGCTGCACCAGCTCCCGTCCCGTGTACACGTTCTTGATCTGGGGGAAAGTACGCGCGTTGAGCAGCGAGACGCCCACATTGACGGAGCCGTCCCAGTTGTGGCGGGCCTGGATCACGTTGGGGCCGGAGCTGGAGCTGGACCCCATCTCCGGAGGGGCATCACAGAGGGAAGGGCTGGGGCCCATGGTGGCTTCGTCCCAGCCCGCGCAATTCATCGCGGCCAGCGCAAAGACATCGCCGAATCCCCCGAAATTAATCTTGATCTCCTTGTCTGCCAGCGCGTAGGCGCCGGACACGTTCACAAAGGGGAGCAGCAGGGTATATGCCATGCGGACCTGGGCCTGGGCCTGGACGATCTTTTCCCTGGATGCCTTAAGCTGTGGGCTGTTGGCCCGGGCACGGTCCAGCGCGTCCCGAAGGCTCAGGGGAGGCAGGTCTCTGTAGTCGGGCACCGCGTCCGCGTGTAAACCACCTGGAAACAGCACCAGGAACGCCAGGAGCGCGATGGCGGAGAGGGCGTGGGATCGAACGGCTCGCATGGGGACTCCCTCCGTCAACCAGTGGACTTCGAGGCGATCGCCTCTATGAGCTTCCAGGCCAGCAAACTGACGGCAACGAGGCCCGCCAGAGCGACGGCCCAGCGAAGGGCGGGGCTTCTCTCGAAGAGCGCCAGGGTGGTCACGCGACCACGCTCGATGAGGTAGTACATAGCGGGCACCACCAGGAGGGTGAGCACCGTGGCGAAGACCAGCCCGTAGATCACAGCGATGGCCATAGGACCCCAGAACTCCATGGAGCCCGTGCCGGTCTCCATGGTGAAGGCCCGGAAGTCGAAGTCCCAGCCCTGGGCCATGGGGATCAGACCCAGGGTGGTGGTGCCCGCGGTGAGCAGCACCGGCCGCATGCGCACCGCGCCGGCCTCCACCAGCGCATCGACCAGCTCATAGCCGCGGTTCCGCAGCTTGTTGATGAAGTCGATCAGTACGATCCCGTTGTTCACCACCACGCCCGCGAGGCTGATGATGCCGACGCCGGTCATCATCACCGAGAAGTTAATGCCGGTGATGATCTGTCCCCAGAGCACCCCGATCAGAGAGAGGAGCACCGAGAAGAGGATGATGAAGGCCTGCCCGATGCTGTTGAACTGGGTGAGGAGCACCATCGCGACGAGGAAGAGGCCCACGAGGAGGGCCTGTACCAGGAACCCCTGCGCTTTTACCATCTCCTTGTTCTCGCCCGTATAGGCCAGGGCAGCGCCTCGGGGCTTGAAGTCCTTCAGGCGCTCCTTCACGTCCTTGAGGATCTCCGCTCCGCTCCGCCCCTCCGCGTCCCCGCTCACGGTGATTACCCGCCTGCGCTCCTTATGCGCGATGGTGGTGGGCCCCACGTCACCGTCGAGCCAGGCCACGCTTCGCAGGGGCACCTTACGTCCCTCCTTGCCCGCAACCACCAGATCCAGGATGTCCTCTCGGTTCTTGCGGTACTGCTCCTGGAGGCGGACGGTGACGTCGAACTCCTCCTCCCCGAGACGGTAGGTGGTGGCCTTCTGCCCGTAGACAGCGGTGCGTACGGTCCCCGCGACCACCTGCATCCCCTGGAGGATCAGTTGGCCTGAAAGGACAGGATCTATCCGAAGGCCCAACTCCGGGCGCCCCTCGGAGTAGTCGTCTTGAAGGTCCGTCAGACCCTCGATGTCCTTGATCTCCGTCTTGACCTGGTCAGCGACCAGGCTCAACACGGAGTAGTCCCTGCCCGAGATCTCGATGTTGACGGGCTTGCCCGTCGGGGGCCCCTTTTTCTCCTTCTCGATACGGATCTCCGCGCCGGGGATCGTCTCCAGGTGCTTTCTCATGCTCTCGATGGTTACGAAGGGGTTCTCGATCCAGTCGTGGCGATCCTGGAAGTCGACGGAGACCTTCGCTGAGTTGGACGTGGAGCTGCCGGAAAACATGCGGAATCCCCCAGAGACCCCGACCTCCGCGATGTAGTGCTTGACGTTGTCCTGGCCGGCGATGAAGGCCTCGACCTTGTGGGTGATCCCGTCGGTGGTGCTGAGCTGCGTACCCTCCGGCGCGGTGATGTTGATCGCGCCCCGCTCCGGGGTGGTGGAGGGGAAGAACTCCACCTGCGGGTCGGTCTTCTTGAAGAGGAACACCGAGCCCACCAGGAGGCAGATTACTACCAGGATCACCAGGGGGCTCCAGCGGATCGTCCAGCGCAGGGTGTGGCGGTAACCCCGCATGAACAAGCTCTCGCGCCGGGGGGCCTCCTCCGTCGTTTCGGCCTCCTTCGCGTCCCCGTCCTCGCCCATGGAGAGCTTCTTGCGGAGCCTCTTTGAGAAGCGCTCCTTGCGGGTCATGAAGACGCTGGCTATCACCGGGCTGATGATCAGCGCGACGAAGAGGGACGACGAGAGGGTGATGATCAGAGTCAGGGGCAGGTAACCCATGAACTCGCCCATGATTCCCGGCCAGGCCAGGAGGGGGAAGAATACCGAGAGGGTGGTCAGTGTGGACGTGATCACCGGCCAGCTCACCTCCGCTGTCCCATCCCTGGCCGCGACCATAATTTCCTTGCCCTCGGAGTAGTGACGGAAGATGTTTTCCACCACGACGATTGCGTTGTCCACGAGCATCCCGAGCGCTAGGACCAGGGAAAAGAGGACCACGAAGTTCAGGGTCACGTCGAGCGCGGACAGGACCACGAACGAGACCAGCATGGACAGGGGGATGGCCAGGGCCACGAAGAGCGCGTTGCGGCCGCCTATGAAGAGGAAGAGCACCAGCATCACCAGAATCAAAGCGGTGACGATGTTGTTCTCCAGTTCACTGACCATGTCCTCGATGGATTTGGATCTGTCGTTGAGGTAGGTTACCTTGGTGCCTGCCGGGAAGCTGCCGGCGCGTTCGTCCACGATATCCTTGACCTTGTTGACCACGTCGATGATGTTCGCGCCGGGCTTCTTCTTCACTGACAGGGACACCGAGTCCGCGCCTCGGTACCGGGCGAAGGTCTGGTCTTCCTTGAAGTTGTCCACGACCTCGGCCACTTCACGGATGCGTATCGGGTGCCCGAACCTGGTCTCGATGACCATGTTCTTGATGTCCTCGGGGTCTTCGATCTCCTCTGCAATGCGGATCGTGTACTGGAGCTTCCCCTCCTCCACGTCCCCCCCGGGGATGTTGACGTTCTCCGCGCGGAGAGCCAGGACGACCTTGTTGAGGGAGACCCCGGCCGCGTTCAGGAGGTGGGGGTTGACCTCGACCCGAATCTCTCGCTCCACGCCGCCCACGAGATCGACCTCGAGTACGCCGGGGAGGGCCTCGAACTCCGACTGGAGGTCCTCGCTGATCGAGGTGAAACGCACGGGGCCGGCAGGCCCGGACAGGGAGATCTGCAGGATTGGCCAGTCAGAGCTGGAGATCTGTTTGACGACAGGTTCCTCGATGTCCGGGGGCAGCTTGGAGCGGGCCCGGTTCACCCGGTCCTGTACTTGCTGTGTTGCCCAGACCGTGTCCACATTGGGCATGAACTTGACCACCACCTGGGAGAGCCCCTCCATGGACGACGAGGTCATCTCCTCGACATCGTCCAGGTCTTCCAGCTCGGTCTCCACGTGGTTTGTCACCAGACTCTCGATATCCTCGGGCCCCACCCCTGGGTAGGGGACGGCCACGATGACGTAGGGCATCTTGATATCCGGCGCTGCCTCCCGGGGGAGGGAGAGGTAGGACACCATGCCGATGACGACGATCAGGAAGATCAGCACGAAGACTGCCGTGCGGTGCTTTAGCGCGAACTCCGTTGGGCTCATCAGCTAGTCCTGATCGTAGATTCGGTCGCCGACTTTTTGGATCGAAGGGCGCTCCCCCCGGACAACGATCTCGTCTCCGTCATTGACGAGTCGAGTCCCCACGACGACGATGCGCTCACCCTCCTCTATGC
>CAYOTU010000008.1:0-20838 GCA_964406905.1 uncultured Myxococcales bacterium
TGCTCAACTGTTTGTTATTGCTCTGCAACCTCGTCGCACCAGCGGATCTACACCCAAAGGAATTCGGAGGCGAGTTCGGAGAATGCCTGGGTCTCCCGGTGCGTGCGGACATAGTCCGGCGTCAGGTGAGGCACGATGGCCCTGGTCCGCACCGACGCGTACCAGTGGACAGCGAGGGTGCCGGGACGCAGGAGGTCCCCGGCCCGCGCTGTGCTGTCCTCCCGGAACCAGTGCTCCGACACCTCGGGACCCACGGGGAAAAAGGTCTCCGGAGGCAAGGCCCGGACCGTGGAGTCTGTGCATGCGTCGGCCGCGTCCTGGAGGAGATGGGTGCCCAGCGCGAAGCGTACCCGGCGCCGCTTCGCGGGGAGCGAAACCATGCGCCGCAGGAGATCGCTCAGGAATGGGTGTCCGGCCTCACCGCCCATGACCGCGTTGTTCGCGGCCAGTGGGTAGTGTCCCTCGATTCGGCGAAAGAGCCGCCAGCCGTCCCGCCGCCGCCGGCAGGCCTCCCGGAGCCCCGTCCGTGTCAGCGCGCCGGCCCAGACGTCGGGACGTCTGCTGCTGCGGATGGTGCTGGGAAAGACGATACGTTCGAGGCCGTAGAAGGTCCCCGCGCGGGAACTCAAGTCAGCGAAGGAGGCCACGGTGATCGTGTCCATATCCAGATAGATCCCGCCCTCAGCGGCGAGGATGGCTACGCGCAGCATATTTGAGCGGGCCTCGGGCTTTTTCAGCTCCCCGTAGACCGCAAGCAGCGCGTCTCCGTCTTCCGTGGTGGCCTTGAAGAGGGCCGCCGCGTCGATGGGGCGGGCCTCGAAGCCCGGGGCAGCGGCCGCGGCTTCCCACCAGGACGCGCTGTGCAGGTCGTCTGAGTGATGCAGGATCACCCGCTCGAATCCCCCCCGAGCCGCGGCCGAGCGGATCGCCAGCACGTGGACCCAGGGGAAAGCGGTTCCAAACCAGATGAAGTGTGCAGTCAGCGGGATCATGGCGGCACGATAGCATGGGGGTCCTGAGCCCGTCCAGGCTTGACTTGGCCTCGGCCGGGTGGTTCCATGTCGGGATGCGCGGCGCGGTCCGCGCGGGAGGAAAAGGCGGTGGAGCAGGCTCCCGAAAAACGACATGGTTGGATCAGGCATCTTGTCGCTTTTACCACGGGGAGGCCCTGGACCGTAGCGGGGATGGCGTTGGTCCTGGCTGGGATCAGCATCTGGTTTACCCTCCAGCTACGCATCGATCAGGAGCTGAGAGCCCTTCTGCCGGACTGGTTCCCCAGCGTGTCTCGTCTCCTGGCCCTCGAGGAGCGCCAGGGAAATCAATCAGATCTCTATGTGGTGATCCGCAGCCCCTCCCGGGACGAGAATATCCGCTTCGGAGGCGCTGTTGCAGAGGTCCTTGAGGAGCGGGACGACATCCGCTTCGTGGTGTTCCATCGGGACTATGCCTTCTTTGAGGATCGTGCCCTCTTGTTTATGGACATGGACGAATTAGAGGATCTTCGAGAGCGGGTGAAGGCCCGGATCCAGGCAGAGGTCCGGGACGAACTCATGGGCGAACTCGATGACGAAGAGGCCCCCGGCGAGGGGGAGCCGGAGCCCCTCCCCGACGAGGACTCCCTCCGGTCGGAGTACGGCCTCGAGGACACCCTCTCTGAGTACTTCGAGGCCGACGAGGGGCGCGTCATCGTGGTCAAGGCGCGGCCCATTCACCCCAACACCGACGTGGAGTTCTCTCGGACCCTCAACCGTGAGGTCATGGCCGCGGTGGAGGCCCTGGATCCGACCTCCTACCACCCCGAGATGGAGGTGGAGATAGAGGGCAGCTTTGCTGAGAATGCGCGGCGGGTCGGGTCCATGGAGTCAAACGTGGTCACAGGGACCGCGGTGACCCTGGGCCTCCTTTTTCTGAGCCTCGTGGTCTTCTTCCGTGGCATCTGGGTTGTCCTCCTGATCTTCGTCCCCCTGCTGCTCTCCTCTTTTGTGGCCCTCGCCATGGGCCGCGTCGTCTTCACGGAGCTGAACCTGATCAGCGCGTTCATTTTTGCTGTGCTCCTGGGGCTGAGTATCGACTTCTCCATCCACTTCATCAGCCGCTTCCGCGCGGAGCGGGGGCGGGGCCTGAGCCTGCAGGACGCGGTGACCAGGTGTCTCTCCACCACGGGCCTGGCGACCTTGGCAGGCGCAATGAGCACCACCGCTGGGTTCCTGGTTCTCGTGGGCTCGGATTTTCAGGGCTTTGTTCAGTTCGGCCTCGTGGGCGCTGTGGGGGTCGTGCTGGCCATTGTGGTGGTGTTTACCGTGATGCCTGCTGTCCTGGCCCTGGCGACCCGTGACCCCGGCCCTCAGACCCCGAAATCAGTAGCCGTTCCCGAGCGTGGTACACCAACCCGGCGGTTTCCCGGCTGGGTAGCGTTGAGCCTGGCCGTCGTGGGCCTCGGCGCCGGCTTGGCCGGGATCTTTGTCGCACCAGGCCTGTCCTTTGAGACGAACCTGAACAAGCTCGGGATGATCAGGGAGAAGCGCCAGGACGATGAGACCCAAACTTCCTATCGGGAGGCCGTCGGCAAGGCCACCACCACCGCGCCCGCAATAATTCTCACCAAGAATCTGGAGGAGACCCGGCGGGTCCACAGGATCCTGGACGGGATCGTGAAGCTGGCCGAAGTCGAGGAGGAGGCAAAGACCTCCGACGACCCCAGCCGGGACCAAGCCCGAAGGGCGCAGGAGGCGACCGTGGCTCCGGACCATGACGATCTCGACGAGGACTTCGGCGACGACCCAGACGAGGACTTCGGCGACGACCCAGACGAGGACTTCGGCGACGACCCAGACGAGGACTTCGCCGCGCCCACTGTGCCCCCTCCAGCACCCCCCGAACCACTTCCGCTGCCCGACGATCCAGCGCATCTGGAAGTGATGAAGGATCGCCTGGCGCGGGTCTTCTCAATCTACACCTTCGTGCCCGAGCGCCAGCAGGCGAAGCTGCCCATAATCGCGGACATAAAGCGCCGCCTCGACCGGAAGCGGGGCGCGCTCACCGAGGAGACCCGGGAGAACGTGGACAAGTGGTACCACTACCTGGAGGTCACAGAGACCTTCGGCGTGGACGCGCTCCCCTCCTGGGTCACGGACCAGTTCGTGGATCTGGAGGGGGAGTTGGGCCGGTTCGTGATCTTCTGGACCAAAGGCCCCAAGGCCGACTATCGGAACTCGAAGCAGATCTACGACCACTTCTTTGATCTGGATATCGGGAACGGTGAGGTAGCGCACGCGGGCGCGAGCTACTTCGTCCTGCCGGAGATCATCGACACGATCATCGACGAGGGCCCGATCCTCCTGGCCCTGGTGGCCCTGTGCATGGTCCTGGCCGCGTTTTTCCTGTTCCGGCGCTTTGGGGCCACTCTGGCTGTCGTGGTGACGGTGTTCCTGCCGATCCTCTGGCTTCTGGTGATCATGCGTATCGCTGGGTGGTCTTTCAATTTCTACAACGTCATTGCATACACCCTGCTCATCGGCATCGGCCAGGACGACGCGCTTCATATCTACCACCGGTATATCGAGGAGGGCCCGGGGAACCTGTGGCGTGTGCTCAAGGAGACAGGCGGCGCGATCTTCATGACCTCCTGGACCACCATCCTGGGCTTCGCGTCCTTGCTTTTCTCACAGCATCGAGGGCTGATCTCCCTGGCCGAGTTGACCATCACCGGCTTGGCCTTGTGCTTCATTTCGTCGGTGGTGGTGCTGCCCGCTATCCTCCGGACAAGAGAGTGGATAGAATTGCACTGAACCACCGGATTTCGTGGAGGAGCATGATCCAGCGTCTTGCCATCCTCTCCCTGGCCTTCTCTCTGGCCGCGTGTGCGGGAGACGCCGGCTATTTCTCTTTGCCCGGCGATGCCTCGGAGGTCGGCGGCCTGGACGCGGCTGCGGATATCCGCGCAGATGTTGGCCTGCCCCTCGATCTCCCTGACCTCCCTGACCTCCCGCTACCGGATCTGCCACACCCGGATTTGCAGCTGGACCAGCCTTTGCCCCCCGACGCGGGGCCGGTTCCGGACGAGTTCGTCTCGGACCTTCCACCGCCGGACATCCCCGAGGGGCCGTCGTGGTGTGGAGACGGGACCTGCGATCTCGATAACCCCGACGGGGCTGAGGACTGCGCCACCTGCCCCGAGGACTGCGGGTGCGAGGGCAAGGACATGTGCCATGGGGGGATATGCTGCACGCCTGTCACCTGCGTGGGCTCCGGGGTCGTCTGCGGGACCTGGCCCGACGGCTGCGGCGGGGAGATCAAGTGCGGGACCTGCGTCACTTGGCCTGACTCCTACTGCACCCCTGAAGGACAATGCGCGTGCCCGCCTTCCTGCGCGGGGAAGGAGTGCGGGAGCGACGGCTGCGGGGGGAGTTGCGGAGGATGTCCTTTGGGAACGGTCTGCTCCGCTGCCAACATCTGCGATCCGGTGTCCTGCTACAACGACTGGGAGTGCGCCTCCTTTGACATGTACTGCGATCCCCTCCTCCAGGGATGCGTGGAATGCGTCTACTCCTGGCAATGCGATGGGCCCTCCTGGATCTGCAAGGACAACCTCTGCATGGACGTATCACCCTGCGCCCAGGACGCTGATTGCCCGGCCGGCGCGGGACCCTGGTGCGTCCTCCCCGAGGGGTACTGCGCGTGGTGCCTCGACGACTCCCACTGCGAGGGGCTCGGGTGGTGCGACGGCCTCGACTGCGTTTTCCCTCCAGCCTGTCAGTGGGACGTGGACTGCGACGCAGGGGTCTGCCATCCGGACCTCGGGTTCTGCGTGGACTGCCTCGATGATGAAGACTGCCCCGGGACCGACGAGATCTGTACCTTTGAGCACGAGTGCAAGCCCTTCCACCTCTGCTCGCTGGATTCGGACTGCTGGGCCTGGGACATGGTCTGTGACCACGACAACGGCGTCTGCGAGGAGTGCATGGTGAGCTGGTCCTGCCCCGAGTCGTACTGGTGCCAGGACAACCACTGCGTCCCCGACGTCTGCCAGGGGTGGACCCTGGCCTGCGTCGGAAACCAGGTCGTCCAGTGTGAGCCCGACGGGAGCGCCTGGACTCCGCAGCAGCAGTGTGGGCTGGGCGAGATCTGCCAGGACGGCGCGTGCCTCTGGTCCTGTGTCTCAGACCCCGGCTGCACCGGGACGGGGGTCACCCAATGCATGGACGGGGCCGAGGGCTTCCTGACCTGCGGCGAGATCGCTCCGGATTGTTTCTGGTGGGTGGGCATGGAGCTTTGCCCAGCGGGCGAGGCCTGCCTGGACGGGGCCTGTCTCGACGTCTGCCTCACCTGCCTGCCGGAGAATCACGAGATCTGCGTGAACCAAGCCTGCGTCTGCGACGAGGCCCTTGGTTGGCATCTGGCAGGAGACGGGGTGATCTGCACTGATGACCCCTGCGATCCAAACCCCTGCAACGTGGCCCTCTACCAGATCTGCGTGGACGGCGCCTGCGTCTGCGACGAAGAGAACGGCTGGCACTTCTCCGGGGACGGGGTGACCTGCACCGACGATTCCTGCGATCCTGACCCCTGCGACCTGGCCGAAGGGCATATATGTATGTGGGGCCAATGTGTCAGCTTGACGGTCCTGGGGACCTATTCTTCGACCTCCCGTCTGGGGGGGCTGTGGGAGCTGACCTTCCCCTACTTCGGGAACTATCCCAACCCCTTCGATTTCGCTCAGATTTCGGTGCGTTTCACCTTCACCGCACCCTCGGGGGCCAAGACCGAGGTGGACGGCTTCATCCATCAGCCCTTCTCACCCGGTTGCGGGGGGCCTTGTCAGGTCCTGAACCTTATCCCTGCTGGGCCTCCCTCTTGGATGGTGCGCTTCTCCCCGGATGAGGTAGGGACCTGGGTCTTCATCGGCAAGGTCGAAGTGGGCGATCTCGTCGCCACCGGGCCCATAGGCCAGTTCACGGTCCTTGAGGCCGCCCCGCCCCCGCTGGTGACCGTCGCTCCGTGGGATTCGACCCGCTTGGCCCTTTCGGACGGCGGGACCTTCCTGCCCGTGGGAATCAACGCTGGGTGGGGCGAGCCCCTCTACGGTGGGAACACAGGCAACTACGACGTGCTTTTCGCTGAGATGAAGGCAGCGGGCATGAACACAACCCGCCTGATCATGGTCCCCGATTCCTTCGCACTGGAGGTGGAGCATCTGGGGCGTTATCGCCTCCAGGCCGGCTGGCTCCTGGACTACGCGTTGGAGCGTGCCCGACGGGCCGGGGTGCGAGCCATCGTGGTCCTGGACAGCTTCGAGGCCCTCACCGACGGCTGGGGCGCGAGCCCCTACAACGCGGCCAACGGGGGACCCTGCGACATCGCGGAGGAGTTCTGGACCGATCCGAGTGCGAGGGCCCTCTACAAGCGCCGCCTCCGCTACATCACCGCCCGGTGGGGGTGGAGCCCCCAGGTCCTGGCCTGGGAGCTGTGGCGGGATTTAGACCGGGTCCCCGGTGCGGACGACCCCGCTGTGCGGGAGGCCATCGTGGCGTGGCACGAGGATATGCTCGGCTGGCTCAACGCGGTGGATTCTCGGGATCACCTGATGACCACAAGCCTTGCTTGGCCCGCCCTCGGAGTGGGGGCCTGGAACGGCGCTCTCCTCTGGGGTCTGGACGACATCGACTTCCTCACGATCCATCTCTATGACCTCGCGCCGACAGACCAGTCGGTGACCTCCTACATGGCCTTCCAGACAGCACTGGCCCAGAAGCCCCACCTGACCGAGGAGCTGGCGGTGAGCGCTGTGAGCGGTGCGGAGACCCTGGCCCACGATCCCAACCACTACGGGCTGCACAACGGGATCTGGGCGTCGGCCCTCGGGGGCGGTGCGGGGGCCGCGATGAGCTGGTGGTGGAACGACTACATAGCGGCCAACGATCTCTTCACCGAGTACGCCACCCTGCAAACGGTCCTCGGGGAGTACCCCTGGTCCAACGGCAGCTACGGCCCGGCCCAAGTGGTGGTGGACGGAGGCGCTGGCTATTCGATCTACGGCCGCCAGGCAGCGGATCACGCTGTGCTCTGGGTGAAGAATCAGGGCGCTGCCTGGTGTTGTCCAGAGAAGCCCGCTGGCCACACGCCGTTGCCCGTAGACGTGGATCTGACCATCGAGGGCCTCGCACCGGGGCCCTACCAGGTGATCTGGCGAGATCCACATTGGTTCGGGACAGTCATGGAGCAGGTAGTAGTGGAGGAGGCCGGTGCGGGCCTCGTCGTGGTCCGGGAGGGCCTGGTCCACGACTGGGCCCTGGTGGTCTTCCGTGACGGTGATCAAGACGGCATGCCCGACTGGTGGGAGATCGCCCGTGGCCTGGACCCGGAGGTGGACGATGCAGCCGGAGATCCAGACGGGGACGGAATAACAAGCGGAGACGAGTACCTCCAGGGTCTGCACCCCCTCCAGGAGGACAGCGACGGGGACAGCCTCACGGACGGGGCCGAGACCCAGACCCTGCCAGGAGATCCGGACTCAGACGGCGACGGTATGGACGACGGCTGGGAGCTGTTATGGGGTCTCGACCCCACAAATCCCACCGACGCGGACAGCGACCTCGACGGGGACGGCCGACCGAACTGGCTGGAGTGGATGTACTTGTCTGAACCGAACTGATTGATTGCTGATGAAACCGGTATCTTCATGGCGAGCGACACAGTGGGGCGAAGTGCCGATTTCTGTCTGTGGTGTTGTCTTTTGACTTTGTCCTCCCACCAGGCGACGATCGCTCGATGAAAGATCCAACTGCCGTGCCCATACTCGTGCTCTTTGCAGGTCTTGCTCTCGCACTCGCCGCCTGCGGTTCGGGCGGCGTCACTTATCTGGCGGACGCGTCCGGGGACACGGCGATCACGGACGTGCCAGGTCCCGACCTCGCCGTTCCCGAGGACACCCTGCTCGATCTCGCTACGGATCGGACGCGGTTCCCGGATCTCAATTATGACCTTCCCCCCGATCTCTCTCCCGCAGATCTTCCAGCGGATCTCCCCCCCGCAGATCTCCCGCCGTCGCCCTGCACAGCGGACTGGGATTGTGACGACGGCGATAAGTGCACCCTGGACCGTTGCCTGGACGGCGTCTGTGCGCATGACCTCCTCCCGCCAGGGTTTTGCTGTGCGGACGACGGGGACTGTGACGACGGGGTTGCCTGCACCGTGGACCAATGCCTGAACGGGGCCTGCTGGAACCTCCCGGAGGACAGCACCTGCTGTACCAAAGCCACCGACTGCGAGGATTTCAACGTCTGCACCGTGGACCTCTGCATCGGCTCTACCTGCGCGCACGTCTACGCGTCCGATGGCGGGGCCTGCCAGTGCGAAAATGTGCTGGACTGTGATGATGGCCTCCCCTGTACCGACCAGTCCTGTACGGACGGGGTCTGCGTGTATGAGCCCGCTCCGGGTGTGACGGGCTGCTGCACCGAGGCGTTAGAGTGCGACGACGGAGATCCGTCCACCGAGGACATCTGTGTCCATATGACCTGCGGCAACGCGCCATGGGGGCTATGCCTCGTGGACGCACATTGCGATGACGGGGACTCCTGCACCACCAACACGTGCGTGGACGGGGTCTGCGCTTCCGCACTCCAGGACGGCTGCTGTCACGTGGACGCACAGTGCGCGGACGCGCTTTCGCCGACCACGGACTCTTGCGTCGCGGGCGACTGCGTCCACACCCTCGGCCCGACGGATGCCTGCGCAACGACATCAGACTGCCCTTTACCCCCCCCCTGCCTTGGCGTTACCTGCGTCCACGAGATCTGCTCCTTCGCGTTCGAGTACTCCCCGGGCTGCTGCCTATCCGCCGCGGACTGCGACGACGGGGATCCCTGCACCGTGGACGACTGCGGCGCTGACCTCGTCTGCCAGCACGCGCCTGTGATGGGGCCGGTGATTCAGATTGCCTGGGACTTCGGCGACCCCGCGCTCCCGGGCTTCACCATGACCGGCGGCAGCGGGTCCGTGGGGTGGTGCACGAGTTTAGCGATGTTCGTGTCTCCTCCTCGCTCCCTCTACTTCGGTGACCCTGCAGCGGGGACCTTCCATACCGGTGGACCGGTGGCCGGCGAGGCCCGTAGTGCGCTCGTGCAACTTCCTCCGTCGGGCCCCATCGTCCTGGAGGGTGCGACCTACATCGACGTGGAGCCCCTTTTCTCACGGGATCTGGTCTGGATATCGGTAGAGGCCGGTGGCGCTGACGTGGAGGTCTGGAACAAGGAGGCCGTGGGGGGCACCACCGCGCAGGCCTGGCTACCTCTCACGGCGGATCTCTCCGTCTTCGCAGGGCAGGCCGTGCGCCTCGTCTTCGGCTTCGACTCCATCGACGGCGTGGAGAATTTCGGCGAGGGCGTATATTTTGACGATATCTCACTGTGGTGGTCTTGCGGCATCTGATTCCCCGCGTTGACATCGCACCGTTTCTGGTGATAGAGAACCCGCGAAGGAGCATGCAGATGTCGTCCGCCACACAGGGATCCCAGCGAGGGAAGACTTTCCTGAACGTCGCCCTGCTGATTGTCCTCATGGACGTCTTCTTCGTGGCGATCTCCCTCATGGGTGCGTTCAAGGACATCGGCGCCGGGTACGGTCAGCAGCTCATGTGCGACCTGGCCCACAACCCCTTCATCGGCTTGTTCATGGGGATCCTGATCACCGCGGTGATCCAATCTTCGTCCACGACCTCGGCCCTCGTTGTGGGGCTCGTGGCCGCCGGGGGCTTCGGGGACAGCCCAGCAGAGGCCATCTCGATGGCGATCCCCATCATCATGGGTGCGAACATCGGCACCAGCGTCACCAACATCATCGTCTCCCTGGCCCATAGCGGTCGCCCCGAGGAGTTCCGCCGGGCCTTCTCCTGCGCGATCGTCCACGATTTCTTCAACTTCATGGCGGTGCTGATCTTTTTTCCCCTGCAACTCGCCACCGACTTCCTCGGTAAGTCAGCGACCTTTGTCACCGGTTTGCTGCAAGGTTCCGGGGGTGCGGCCTTCAACAGCCCGGTCAAGTTCATCGTGGATCCCCAGAAGGCCTTAATCAAGGACCTGGTGGCCCACGAGTTTGTCCTTTGCATGGTGATTTTCGGCGCGGTGGTTTACATCATCCTCCAATCTCTCCGGGTGATCCTGAAGAGGCGGGAGACGGGGACGGACAGCCCACTCGTCTACGTCATGGCCGCGGTGCTGGTGGGCGCGCTGTTCTCGGTGATGGACACTTACGGTCACGTGATCTTCCATAAGTCCACCGCTAACTTCATCCTGGCCCTGGCCCTGCTGTTCGCCGCGTTGGTAGGCTTCGTGAACGTCATGCGCACCATAGTCCTGGACAAGGTCGAGCGCCTGTTCAACGACTACGTGTTCCGCAACGCGGCCTTCGGGCTTCTCTTCGGGGCCCTGGTCACAGCTGTGGTCCAGAGCAGCTCCGTGACTACGTCCATCATGATCCCCCTGGCCGGCGCTGGTCTGGTCACGATCCACCAGGTGTTCCCGTACACCCTCGGTGCCAACATCGGGACCACGGTAACCGCGCTCCTTGCCGCGATGGCAACGGGTAACGTCGCAGGTCTCACCGTGGCCATAGCGCACCTCCTGTTCAACATCTTCGGGATCGTAGTCATTTTCCCGTTCCGTAAGATACCGATTACACTGGCCGAGAAGTTCGCCGGACTGGCGCTGAAGAACCGGGTGATCCCGATCCTCTTCATCGTCGGGTTCTACCTGGTGCTTCCCTTCCTCTTCATCTTCTTCGCGCGTTAGCTTGGCATAGGAGAGACCCATGGTAGGACGCTTCCTCGACTCCATCCTCGGAAAACGTACCCTCATTGACGACGCCCGCCAGGAGGCGGTGCTCATGCTCACCACGGATCGGCGGATGTTCGACCTGGTCCTCATGGCCGTCCGGGAGGATGTCCAGGAGCACCTCCGCAGCCGTATTGCGGCTATGGACAAGGAGGTCAACCACAAGCAACGGGTGGTACGGAAGAAGGTCTTCTCCCACCTGAGCATCTCCCGGGGACAGCATCTCCAGCAGGGGCTTGAGTTGATCACCGCGGTCATCGACTTCGAGCGCGTCGGGGACTACACAAAGAACATTGCGGAACTCGTCGAGATGGTCCCCGGCGCGCTGCGTTTCGGAGAGTTGGAGGAGGTCTATCAGAAGGTCGAGGCGCTCGTGACCGAGATCTTTGACGGAACGATGGAAGCGTTCGCCAAGCAGGATCCCACGGCAGCGCGGAAGGCCATGTCCGCGTACGACCAGCTCTCCATGCTCTGTGACTCGACCATCGAGACGATCATCGGTGATTTGAGCGGGAAGGAGTCCCTCGAGAAGCGTCTCGTCATCCTTTTACTTCTGCTTCGCTACCTCAAGCGGGTCGCAGCCCACCTCAAGAACGTGGCGTCCATCCAGGTGAACCCCTTCCATCGCATCGGCTACCGCTCCGCCTGATCCGCTACGCTACCTCCAGCGTGTCCATCGCCTTGGCTGAGGACCAATAGCAGGGCAGGCCCAGCCGGTTCGCCGCGGCCTTGACGGCTTGCATCGCACGACGGCTGGAGATCCGGAGCCACCGGCTGCCCTGGGGATCCCAGGAGGGGGAGACCGGTGTGGTCTGGAGGCGTTGCCAGATGGGTTCGTTCTCAAAGCCGCCCAGAAAGCGCGCTGAGTCGGGCCAGGTCGCGTGGATGTAGAGGGGGCCGGGGATCACCCCTCGGGCGCCCGCGTCCCGCGCTGCCTCCAGGACCCGCTCCAGCTCGACCGGGGGAACCCCGGGGATCATTGGACGTAGGGCCAGGAAGACGGGAATGCCCAGCGCATTCAGGCGCGCCATGGCCTCGACCCGCGCGGCCGGGCGCGGCGCGCCCGGCTCCAGGCGAGGGGCGCTGTCCCAGGAGGTGAGGGTGATGAGCACGCTGAGGACGTGGCCTGCGGCCCCGAGGCGCGCGGCCAGCGCTGCGAGGGAGCCGAGCTGCTCCTCGTCGGGCACGGACTTTGTCTGGATATTGAGGTTCGCGTCCAGGGCGGCGAGGGCCTCCAGGATCGGGCGGGTGCGGTCCCACGCGTCCAGGGGGTCACCGTCGTATCCTACCTGATATGTCCGGATCCGGTGCCGTGACCGAAGCTGATGGATCTCGTCCATCAACTCGCCCAGGGACCAGGTGTGGGTGCGGAAGCCCTCAAAGTCCGTGTAGCAGTAGGTGCAGCCGAAGCGGCAGCGCGCACCCACGGGTACCAGGAGTCGACCCTTCTGGGGTTTGAGGTGGAAGGGTGGCCCCCCCGGGATGTCGTCGTGGGGCCTCACCGGTGTCCCTCCCATTCGTCGAGGAGGCGGGCCAGGAAGTCCTCCACGTAGCGATGTCGTGCGTCCCCGAGTTCCCGGGCAGCGTCGGTGTTCAGCAGATCCCGAAGATGCAGGATCTTTTCATGGATGTGGTTGACGCTGGTCCCACGGTGGGCCTGGTACGCGTCCGCGTCCATGCCCAGAATCGGGGCTTCCGTGGGGTCGTGGATCGAGCGACCCCGGGAGCCGCCGAACGCGAAGAGCCGGGCCAGGCCGATCGCACCGAGTGCGTCGAGGCGGTCCGCATCCTGGACCAGACGGCCCTCGATGCTGTCCGGTCGTGCTTGGCCCACGCTTTTGAAGGAGACCTGGCGGATAACGTCCAAGACTTTCTCAGCGGTCCCCGAGGGGACCTCGGCCCTGTCAAGCCAGGCTGCGGTCTTCGCGCTCTCGCCCGCACCGGGGAGGAGCCGTTTCCAGTCGTCCACGTCGTGGAGGAGCGCGGCCAGCTCCACCACAGCCAGGTCCACGCTCGGGGTCTCGGCGGCCAGCCGCCGGGCCACGGCCCATACCCGCTCCGAGTGGAAGTGGTCATGCCCGCTCGCGTCGGTCCCCTGGTCCAGGCGTACGAACTCCCGCGCCGCGTTGATCCAGCCGCGTTGTTCGTCGGTGAGGCAGTGTACGGCTCCCCCGGCGGGGGAGCCGTACCGCAGGGACCGGGGGGTTGGTGACCACTCCCGTCCCAGTTCTTCTCCCCGTGAGACCAACTCCTCCCGGCTTCCCCCGTTTCGAACAGCCGCGAATCGTCCCCCCTCTGCCAGGGACGCGACGAGACGCAGCCCTGTCGCGGCCAGTTCGTGGAGCCCGCCCCCCGCTGGCCCCAGGAGGCCGAAGTCGTCGTCGGGCACCGCGTCACGCCGGACGGTGTTGTCTCTGGCCCTGGCCGCTGCGGCGCGGTCCACCCAGACCAGGTGGACCCAGGGCAGGAGGCCCTCCCCGTGGACGCGGGCGAGGACATCGTCCAGGGTCTGGTCCAGCCAGCGTTGGTCTTCGTCTCCCGACCAGTCGCCGCGCCCCGCTAAGTCCACCCGTGGGCCCGTGGCCCACTCCACCAGGAGGACTTCGTCCGGTCTGTTTCCTGCGCGGACATGGGCGTGGATCCGCCGAATCAGCGCGTCGTGAGCGCGGGTGAGGTGGTACGCGTCGAAGAGTCCGATTCGGGTGTCGAGCCCCGGAATGTCCCCCGGCCGGTTGCGGCGCACCTCGCCGTGCGCGGTTGCGCCTGCTTCTCCGCAGTCCCGGATCACCTCTGCATGGATCTCTTCGCGGTCCGAGACCTCGGAGATTTTGTGGCCGGCGTGTCGCAGCGCGGCCGCCATCCCTGCCAGGAGGGTGGACTTCCCCGCGCCCACGCCGCCCGTGACGACGATGATCATTGGTCGCCTTCGCGCTGCACCGGCAGGATGGAGAAGTCCCGCACGAGGAGGTGCAGGAGGTCGGTGTTCACGTAGGAGGCCACCGCGCAGACCGGTCCGCCGTGGGAGGCGGAGTAGAGGAAGTACAACTCCTTGAGCAGGTCGCGGTCGAGGAGGCCCAGGCGCCCCGCGTCTACGTCGCGACCGCCCAGGTCCGCCAGCACCGGCTCCAGGGCCGGGGTCACGGAGGACACGGTCATGAGGGTAGCGCCGGTGACCAGGTCGTCCACGCCGCAGCGCTCCAGAAGAGCCACAAGGGGAATCTTCGGGTAGTCGTTGGCCAGCTCACCCTCGAGGATCGGTATTGCGGTGTCCGGAAGGAAGAAAGCGACGCACTCCACCAGCGCGGCGACGCGTTTGCCGGTTTCGTCGGGCAGGGTTCGAACTCGGACGAGGTGGTAGATCGGCGTTGGCATGGGTGGGATGCCCTCGCCAGCCGTGCCCTCGCCCTCCCGGAGGCGGTGGAATCGAACCGCATCCTCCGCTGTGAACCAGGCGCAGGCCTCGATGCCTGCATCCGCGCTGCCCGAGATCGGACCCGACGCGATGATCAGATCCTCCACGTCCGGGAGCTGGTTGGTCATGCTGAATGTGTAGTCCATGCGGAACCGATCAGCGGGGAGTACCGAGCGCATGTTGATGATCCGGTACGGCGAGTTGGGTACCGCCTCGACCAAGCCCTTTCGGGACAAGGCTCCCTGGGCCTCGGAGACCACTGGCCTGCGGGCCCGGAAGCCCTCCGCAGCCGCTGCGATGCCGATGACATCCTTATCGCTGAATCCATCGAAGCCCTCATCAAAGGCCCAACGGAAGATCGTCTCGACTTCCGCTGCGTTGGGTTTATGGGACGGGAAGTCGTTGCCGTTGCGTTTGTACGCGTTGCGCAGCTCGACGTACTTCTCCGGGTGATCCTCTCGGTGCCGTGCCATGGGCCTTGCTCCTCCGGTGATCTGTCCGTCGCTGTTGACGGACATAGCAGATTCCCCTGAGACAGGCAATGGATTGATTGTGAGGAGCACAAATCGAGCGATGGATTATTCGACCACTTCAAGCTCGCTGTTTCACCCTTCTCGGGGACTTGACATGATCGTGCGCTACGTGTAGGAATATCAACCTGTTGAGAACCTGGAGAGATGCCCGAGAGGCCGAAGGGACCTGACTCGAAATCAGGCGTACGCTTTGCGTACCGGGGGTTCGAATCCCTCTCTCTCCGCATGGAACACACATCTCCGGCCCTTTTAGATGCGGTGAGTGCCGCGTTGCGTACGGCCGGTGCCCTTTCGGGCGACGCTCCCTGGCTCCTGGCCGTGTCCGGCGGCCGGGACTCCATGGTCCTCCTGGATCTCTGCTTCGAGTTGGGCGGGGCCGGCCGTATCCGCACAGCGACCGTGGACCACGGCCTGCGGCCTTTCACCGCTGAGGCCCGCCTGCTGGAGCGGTGGTGCGGCGAGAGAGGGATCCCCTGGCGTCTGCTGCGTCTGGCGCCTGACCTGCGCAGCCGGGCCGCTGACCGTGGGCTCGAGGCCCAGGCCAGGAGCGAGCGCTACGACGCGCTCTTTGCCCTGGCTGACGAGGTCGGGGCCTCACACTTGCTCACAGCACACACCCGGGACGACCAGGCCGAGACCGTGCTCCTGCGTCTCCTGAGGGGAGCGGGTCCTTTGGGACTGGCCGGGATCCACGCCAGCCGCTCGGGTCGGCTTCTGCGGCCCCTTCTCGGAGTAGGTCGGGACGCGGTAGCGGCCCACGCGAATCGGCGGACCCTGCCCTGGGTGAGGGATCCCGGAAACGAAGACCTTGATTTCCGCCGTTGCCGAATACGAGCCATCCTGCCAGCCCTGGAGGCTGCGGCCCCCGGTGCTGCCGCGGTCCTGGCCCGGGACGCGGCTGTAGCCGCGGACCACGCAGCGGGGCTGCGGGCCTGGGCCCTGGAGCACTTCGACCTGCCGTCCGACGCCTGTCTCCCCCTGGACCTCCCCCTGACACGTGTGGGGCGGGGTCCCGTCGCCCGGGTACGCATCCACGCGCTTCTGCGGGCCCTTGGCGCGGCGGACGGCCTGACGCGCAGCCATCTGGAGGCCCTGGCAGACCTCGCAGCGGGACGCGACGGACGCGCGGCTGACCTCCCCGGTGACCTCATCGCTGTACGCCGGGGCTCGACCCTCCACCTGGGCCCCAGGGCCGCGACGCCATGCCCCGACCCTGTGGATGTCCCGGGGCCGGGCCGCTACCCCACGCCCCTCGGCCTGCTGGAGATCACCGAGGAGGCCCGCGGGGATCCGAACGCAGACGGCCGGAGAGAGGTCTGCTTCGACCGGGCCGCTGTCCGTCTTCCTCTGCGTCTTCGCGCTCCCCGTCGCGGGGAGCGCTTCGCACCCTGGGGCCTCGGCGGCCATACCCGTCTCGTGTCGCGCCTCCTCGCTGACGGAAAGGTGCCACGGCATCGCCGGTCCCTCCTGCGAATCCTGGAGGACGCAGAGGGCCAGGTCCTCTGGCTGGTCGGCTGCCGCCGTAGCGCAGCGGCCCCAGTCCGCGAGGGTACAGCGATAGTCTTGCTGGCTCGCCTGACAGATGCTGAAGTCAATGGAAGTGCGGGGCAACTTATCAGGGATGGTTTGGCATGAACGAATATGTTGTCATCGGAAATGGGGTTGCCGGCACAACTGCAGCCGAGCATATTCGGAAGAACGATTCCGAGGGTCGGATCACCATCGTCACCGATGAGGCAAGCCCCTTCTACTTCCGAGTCAGGCTGCCGGACGTGATTTCAGGGGAGGTTGACGAGTCGGTTCTCCTGGCGAAAGACGAGCGGTGGTACGAAGACCAGCGTATGGACTTGAAGCTGAGCACCGAGGTCGTCTCGGCCGATCCCGACGAAAAGACCCTGTTTACCAGGGAAGGCGTCGCCATCCCTTATGACCGCCTTCTTGTGGCCACCGGAGGCATCCCTTTTGTTCCGCCCCTCAAGGGGGCTGACAGGAGGGGGGTGTTCGTCCTGCGTACGCTTCGGGACGCCGGGGAGATAACCGCGTATCCGGTCGGTACGGATGACGTGGTGATCGTGGGAGGCGGCCTCCTCGGCATCGAGGCGGGGTTTGCGCTTCGCAGGAGAGGCAGGCGCGTCACCCTCGTGGAGGTGGCCGAGAGGCTGTTGCCCAGGCAGCTCGATCCCAGGGGAGCTGCGAAGCTGCAGAGCATCATGGAAGAGATCGGCTTTTCCGTGAGGCTGGATGAGAGGGTCGCCGAATTCGTGGGTAGCGAAGCGGTGGACGGTGTGCGTCTGGCCAGCGGCGAGACGTTGCCCGCCAGCCTGGTCGTCATGTCAGCAGGCGTGAGGCCGAGCCTCGGCCTGGCCGGTCCACTGGGTCTCGCATGCGACCGGGGGATTGCAGTGGACGAGCGCATGAGAACAAGTCGGCCGGATGTGTTTGCTGCCGGAGACGCCGTGGAATACCGGGGCACCCTGTACGGCCTCTGGATCGCTGCCATGGAGCAGGGAAAGGTGGCCGGCATCAACATGGCGGGAGGAGCCTCGGTCTATGAAGGGACCGCCATGGTGACCAGGCTGAAGGTCGCAGGTGTGGAACTTGCCTCCGCGGGTGACATCGACGCGGAAGACCGGTGCGAATCCATGGTGGTCGAGACGGACCGGGTCTACAGGAAGCTGGTCTTGAAGGGGGAAACGGTGGCCGGTTGCATCATGCTGGGTGACACCGGAGGATTTCAGAGGATTGCCAGCGCCATTCGTAAGAAGGAGCGCTGGCAATTGCCCGAGGCGGCGCTGTTCGGTTGGCGGCCTTGAACGTGGGGGAAACGTGGGGGAAAAAGCCCGGCCCCGCATCCCTTTATTTCGGATAAACGCAAAGTAGACTTGCCGATTTTCAGAAACTATGGCATTGTGGTTTCTGGAACCTGGAGGAGCAGGCATGCGATATCATCCCCGAGAACTGGAGAACGTTCTGTTTGAGCGGCTGGGTCAGTTCCCGGTGGTGGCGGTGACGGGCCCGAGGCAGTCGGGAAAGACCACGATGGTCCGCAAGCTCCTGCCCGACTGGAAGTACGTGACTCTCGAAGACTTCGACATGCGGATGTCGGCCGTCGATGATCCACGCGGATTCCTTCGGGAGTGGGGACCGGGTACGATCATCGACGAGTTTCAACGGGCGCCCAGGTTGGTCTCCTACCTGCAGGCAGAGGTGGACCGGGAGGATCGGGCCGGCCTCTACGTGCTGACGGGATCCCAGTCCTATGTGTTGCACGAGCAACTTTCGCAGAGCCTCGCCGGTCGTGTGGGACTGCTGGTCCTCTTTCCGTTTGCCGGCTCCGAGTTGCCGGGTGTGCAGTCGAATCCGCCCGTATGGGACCATCTCTATCGGGGGCATTTTCCCAGGGTGGCCGTAGGCGGGATACCTCCGGAGGTGTGGTATCCGTCTTTTATTACCACCTACATCGAGAGGGACGTCCGGCAGATGCTGGCGGTCAAAGATCTCCTCCAGTTCCAGCTCTTTGTTAAGCTCCTCGCGGCCCGAGTCGGTCAGTTAGTGAACCTCGCTTCGCTTTCCCGAGACTGCGGTATTTCGGTCCCTACTGTCAGACAGTGGCTCTCAGTCCTTGAGGCAGGCTACCTGATCAAGCGTTTACCCCCATGGTTTTCAAATCAGCGCAAGCAGTTGGTGAAGACACCAAAGCTCTATTTCGTGGATACGGGGCTGCTCGCCCATCTGCTGGGAATACACAGCCCCGAAGAGCTGTCACGCCACACGTCCCGAGGCCAGGTTTTCGAGAACGGGGTTGTCCTCGAAACCATGAAGGCGGCAGCGAACCTCGGCTATTCCCCTGAGGTGCACTTCTGGCGCGACACAGCGGGCAACGAGGTGGACCTTCTGGTGTCCGTCCGGGGCCGCACCCTCGCCATCGAAGCCAAGAGCAGCGAAACAGTCAATCCTTCCATGCTCAAAGGCCTGACCTGGTTCCACGCCCACGCGGGCGTCGACGCGGTTCCTCTCCTCGCCTACGCCGGCCAACACATTCAATCCCTGAAGATCGCCAAGGCCATCCCCTGGCACATGCTGGGCCAGGAATTGCAGGACAACTGGCGGTAGTGACGGGACAGGCCCTTGTTTCATGCGGCCTCCGGTATTTTTGTCTACCTGCCGTTCGCGTCAGCAACCAAGGTCAATGGCCCTCTGTACTCTTCCCCCTGCGTGGGGGATGAGGAGGGCATCGGCAGAGCCAGCAGGCAGGAGAGCAGGGCGAGGATGAGGGTTTCATGGGATCCTCCGTGGACTGTATGGCGTTTGTTCACCGTTAGAAGAACAGATTCAAGCTCATAAGAAAAGTTCCGTGTGGCCTGCGCCCCGCACCCCTTTTATTCCGTTGACAGGAAAGAAAATGAAAAGTAATTTGCCACTGTCCTGGAGGATGGCAAGGGAAGCCGGTGTGAATCCGGCACGGTCCCGCCGCCGTAAGCGAGGACGACCCCGGCAAGATGCGATGCCACTGGGGGGGGATCCCTCTGGGAAGGCGCTGGGTGTCGGTTGATCCGCAAGTCGGAAGACCTGCCCTCCTCCAACTTTTTTTGTTCCTCTTCGCGGAAGGAGGTCGGAATGCGAAGTCTCGAACAATTGTCCCTCATCGTGATCCTTTCCTGGACCCTGGGTCTTGTTGCGTGTAGCGGCAGCAACAACAACGGCAGTGACGAGCCCGACACGGGGGCGGATGTCGTAGCGGATGTCCCCTCGGAGGACATCGAGGAGGACCTGCCAGACGAGGACCTGCCCGGCGAAGACGTCCACCTCCCGGACGCGGGGGAGGACATCGTTCCGGACGAGATCCCCGCGCCGGACTGCCTCGAGGACGCAGACTGCGACGACGACGACGTCTGCACCGGCGTCGAGATCTGCCTCGACAACGTCTGCATCCCCGGGGATCCGGTGGACTGCGGCGTGGCCGGACCTTGCGACGCGTCGGTGGAGTGCCTGCCCGACACGGGCGAGTGCGTTTTTACTTACATGGACGCGGGCACTGACTGCGACGACGGCTTCGTCTGCAACGGCCTTGCGACCTGTGACGACGCGGGCGTGTGCGTGCCGGGGGCCGCGGTCGAAGGCGCGGGTGCGGAGACCTGCGTCGAGCCCGACGGGACTTTGGCCTGCCTCGCACCCAACTGGATCCTGGAGGACGGCGCGTGCGTGGGCCCGGCCCTCGCCGCGGCCTTCGAGGACGTGGCGTTGGGCGACATGGGCAAGTGGATCGGCGGGGGCGAGGCCCTGTGGATCCGCAGCGGCAACGCGCGTCTTCATAACAACTTCGATCCCGAGTGGATGTCCTGGGACGGCTTCGCTGTCTCCAACCACACCGATATCGAGACCCCGGGGTTCATGAACGACCTGAGCGCGATCACCGGGGGCGGGGTTCACGGCTCAGCGACCTACGCAGTGGGATACCACTCGAGCTTTGCGCCCGCGCCCCCGACCCTTGAGATCCTGGATGCGGGGGACGGGGTCGTGATGAAGGGCGTCTTCGTCACCAACACCACCTACCCGTACCTCTCCATGCTAGACGGGGACGACTTCGCAAAGAAATTCGGCGGAGAGGACGGCACGGACGAGGACTGGTTCCTGCTGACGATCCATGGCCTCAGCTCCGATGGCGCCGAGGTCGGGACCGTGGAGTTCTACCTGGCCGACCTCCGCGCCGAGGATCCTGAAGATGACTACATCCTGGCCCAGTGGGACTGGGTGGACCTCACCTCCCTCGGTCCCGTGGCCGCGCTGAGCTTCACCCTCTCCTCGTCGGACATGGGAGAGTGGGGGATGAACACGCCGGCTTACTTCGCGCTGGATGACCTGAACCGCCTCGAGCCCGTCGCAGCTTTCCACGACCTTGGCCTAGCGGAGGAGGCCATGTGGGACGGCTCGGACATGAGCGGTGGTTTCCAGAGCGGGAACCTGCGTTTCCAGAACAACTACAACCCCGACTGGATGGTCTGGGACGGCTTCGCAGCGTCCACCACGACCGACATCGAGACCACGGGCGCGGAAAACCAGTTCA
>CAYOTU010000009.1:0-20790 GCA_964406905.1 uncultured Myxococcales bacterium
CGCCGGGACGAGTTCCGCGGCTCCAAGATCATGCAGGCGCGGGTCCTGGAAAACAAAAAGATTGATGTGGCCTGGAACTCCGTGGTGGACGATATCCTCGGCGACGAAGGGGTCACGGGCATCCGCCTCAAGGACACGAAGAACGGAGCGCTCCGAGAGTTGCCCGTCACAGGTGTGTTCATGGCCATCGGCCATGTCCCCAACACAGACGTCTTCAAGGGCCAGGTGGACCTGGACAAGCAGGGTTATGTGGTGGTGAACCAGCACACCAGGACCAATGTTCCCGGCGTCTTCGCAGCGGGTGATGTGGTTGACAAGCGCTACCGCCAAGCGATCACAGCAGCGGGTAAGGGCTGCGCCGCTGCCCTCGATGCAGAAAAATACCTGGGAGAAAATGAGTAGTTTTCCTCTCTAGATCAGTGAGATCCGGCCCTGGTCGCTTTTTTTGAGCGGCCGGGTTTCGGGGCCATACTGGATTTGTTCCAGGAGGGTCCTGATGGACGGACTGACCACCCTCAATTATTGTCCTCTTTGCCGACGCCATCACCGTGGCACGTCGTCGATTTGCCCAGCGGACGGGCACCGGCTGCTGCCCCCCCACACGGCACCATTGCCGGTCAAGGGCAATGTCATCGAAGGCCGTTTCGTGTTGCTGGAATCCATCGGTCAGGGCGGAATGGCCGAGGTCTTCCGCTCACTGGACGGGCTCCACCGTAAGGAGTGCGCTGTCAAGCTAATGCGCACTGCGTTTGCAGAGGATGAGAAGTCGATCCGCCAGTTCTTTACCGAGGCCCGCACGGTCCGGCGTCTCCGCCATCCCAACATCGTCCGCATTGTGAGCTTTGGCTGTACCGTAGACGGCCACCCCTACATGGCCATGGAGTTGCTCCGAGGCTGGAGTCTGGCGTCGGTCCTGAAAAACCACGGGGCCCTGCCTCCCGAGCGGGCGGTGCCGATCCTGGCGCAGCTCATGGACGCGTTGGAGGCGGCTCACCGCCACGGTGTGGTTCATCGAGACTTGAAGCCCGAGAACATCTTCCTCCTGCCCCAAGACGACGGCAGCGAGCGGGTGAAGCTCCTGGACTTCGGCATCGCACAGTTCCGAGGAACATCCGAGATCGGCGGAGGCGAGATCTGCGGAACACCGTCCTACATGAGCCCGGAGCAGGTCCGGGGTCGACCGGCCCTGCCCCAGACCGATCTCTACTCAGCGGGGGTCCTGATTTACGAGTTGCTGGCCGGGACGACGCCCTTCCAGGGCAAGCGCCCCGTGGACATCCTCAAGTGCCACTTGAAGAGCCGACCCCGCCGAATCTCCGAGGTCATGGATTCCGGGGGAAGCGACGCGCTGGATGTCCTGGTGGCCAGGATGTTGGCCAAGAACCCGGAGCAGCGCCCCGAGTCAGCGGCTGCGGTGGCCGAGGAGCTGGCCGAGATCTATTCCGACCTGGACCACCACCGACTGCCCGTGGACGAACGTCTGGCGGCCCTGGGGCGCATCGTCGCACCCGATAAAGGGACCTCGGTGGTGCTCACATACAGCGATGGCCCCGACGTGCCGACCCGGCGTCCCCACGTGACCCCGGACAGCGCGGAGTTCCGGGCCTATCTGGACCTCTATCTCAAGCCGACACTCATCGAGGAGGAGACCTTGTCTGAGCCCTTTTCCGGGGCCCCTGCGGGGATTACCCACGGTGTACGGATTGCGTTCGACCATGATCACGAGCGGGCCGCTGAGGCCCTGCGCCGGGCCGAGATCGTCGAGCCGGTTCCCGTGGTCGATGCGGAGTTGACCCTCCTCCACGCGCGCCTGGTTTCCCTGGGGGACGAAAAAACCGACGGGGGAGAACTGCGGGAGGCGATTGCGGCCCCACTGGATCGCTGGTTCGATGATGTAGCCGCTGCCGGGGGCGTGGTCTGCCATGACGTGGGAGACCGCTTCAAGGTCCTGTTCGGCCTCGGGGACAAAAGCGTCCGAAAGGTCACTCGTGCCGCGGTGGAGGCCGCCCGGGCCCTGAGCGTCCTGGTGGAGACCGAGGGGATCCGGCGGGGCCACCTTGTCGCTGCCAACCTGGGCATCGTCACGGGCAAGGTCTACGCAGAGGGCGAGGGCCCGGCCGACCTCGTCGGTGCGATCGAGGGCTCGGTCATCGACGTGGCCCAGCGCCTCTCCGGCGTGGCGCCACCCGGGGGCCTGGTGCTGGACGAGCGGACCCGGGAGATCCTGGATGAAGGCCTGCGCGCCGAGCGCCTGGCGCTTATCCGCATGCGGGGTCAGGCCCGCTCGCAGCAGATCTGGCTGGTCTTGTCAGTGCTGCCGGAGCAGGTGGAGATACCCGAGGGCGACGTTCAAATCGATCGCCCCTGGGCAGTGTCGCTGGGTGAGGAGCTGAACGCGTAGCCTCTACGCGTGGACGCTGCGGCGGATTACCGCGAGACCCATGAGAGCGAAGAAGACCAGGAAACCAGCCATCGGGCTGGAGTTGGTGGTGGTGGTGCAGCCGCCGTCGCCGGAGCCGCCGCCGGAGCCACCGGTGGTGTCCTCGCCGGCCAGGGTGTCATCGCCTGGCAGGGTGTCCTCGTCGTCGGGAATCGTGTCCTCGCCGGTGATCACGTCCTCCACGCCAGGGATGATAAACTCGCAGACGTTTTCCAGGCACTCGTAGCCAGCGTCGCAGCCGCCGCAATCACAGGCAGCAAAATCGCCGCAGTGACCAGCGCAGATCGTGTCGCAATCCGGCGCATCCTCGATGCAGGTGCCCACGTCGCAGGTGAAACCGTCGTCACAGGGGCCGCACTCGGTCCCGCAAACGGGATCGGGGCCGCATTCGAGGTCGGTGCAGTCGGGCACACACGCGTCCTCTACACAGACGCCCGCGTCGCAGGTGAAGCCCTCGTCGCAGGGGCCGCACTCGAAGCCGCAGACCGGATCAGGGCCACATTCGAGGTCGGTGCAGTCCGCTGTGCAGTCCTCGCAGACGCCCGCGTTGCAGATCTGGCCGTCGGAGCACGGGCCGCACTCGGTCCCGCAGACGGGGTCGGGACCGCAGTCGAGGCCGGTGCAATCCGGGATGCAGTCCTCGCAGACGCCCGCGTTGCAGGTCTGGCCGTCGTCGCAGGGTCCGCACTCTGTCCCGCAGATGGGGTCGGGGCCGCACTCGAGACCGGTGCAGTCGGGTTCGCAGTTCCACTCGGGGCAGTGGGCCGGGTAGACGCCGTCCGGGTCCTCGTCCACGATCTGCTCAGAGGTACCGCAGTAGTAGCCCGGGTCGTTGTCGTCATCGCCCGCGTACCAGCCGCAGACGTTTCCGTTGTCAGTGCAGTCGTTTGTTGTAAAGCCGAAGATATCCACGCACTTATGCAGGACGTCACCGTCGCAGCAACCGATGTCCATGCCGTCCTCGCAGCCTCCGATGACACAGCCAAAGCCCTGGAGTTCGTCGCTCCAGCCGCAGACCAGGTCATCAGGGCAGCCGCAGTCCTCGGGACATGCGCTGCAGTTCTCCGGAAAGTCACAGGAGCCGTCGCCGCAGCCCGCCTGGTCGCCGCAGCCGCCGCAGACCGCCACGCACTCCGCCACGCAGGTCTCGTCCCACTTGTTGTCCTGGCAGTAGGGGTCGATCGCGAAGACGCAGCCCTCACAGGCGCAGCCGCCACAGCCCGGGGTGCCGGAGGTCTCGCAGCCCACGCCGGTGAAGCACGCGCCCTCGTAGCAGAAGCCGCCGTCCGCGCATTCGCCGCAGGGCTGGCCGCATTCGTCGAAGCCGCAGATGGCGTCCCCGCAGTCGCAGGTCTGGCACATGCCTTCCTCCGTGCAGGACTCGTCGTCAGAGCACTCGCCGCATGACTCGCCGCACTCGTCGAAGCCGCACTCCTTGGCGCCGCAGTCGCAGACATCGCAAAGGCCGTCGTCGGTGCAGTAGTTCCCGTCCTCGCAGACGCCGCAGGTGGACCAGCAGCCGTCGGAGCCGCAGTCCTTGCCGTCACAATCGGGCACGCACGCGCACATCTCAGGGTCCACGTCCGGGCACTCTTCGCAGATGTCGGGGCAGCAGTCGCCAGCGCCGAAGCAGACGGTGTCGCACCAGCAACCGCCCACGCCCAAGCCGCCGCAGGAGCCCGCGCAGGTCTGCTCGACGCAGAAGTGCTCCACGCAGCCGAAGCCATCCGCGCATTCGCCGCAGTCCGCACCGCAGTCAACGAAGCCGCACTCCCAGGTCGGGTCACAGAGGCACTCCTCGCAGGCCTGGTCGTCGTTGCAGAAGAACCCGTCAGCGCATTCGCCGCATGACTCGCCGCATTCATCGACGCCACACTCAGCGTCTCCACAGGAGCAGCCGAGGCAAACGCCCTCGTCGCACCAGAAGCCATCTTCGCAGACGCCACAGCTTATGCCGCAGACGGGGTCAGGACCGCAGGCCAGACCAGTGCAGTCCTTTGTGCAGGGTTCGCAGTCTCCGGCGTCCCATCCGGTCTCGGGGCAATTGAGCGCAGCATCGCAGTAGCCGTCGCCAGCCCACCAATCCGGGACACAGTCGTAGCCCTCGCAGGCGGGGATGTCCGTCGGGTCCTCGCAGAGGTTGTCCTCGCAGGTCCCCTGGTTGCAGTAGAGGCCTGCCTCGCAGACGCCGCAGAAGTCCGTGTCCCAGAGGCACTCAGGGTGGGACCCGCAGGTAAGCGCCAACTCCACACAGGTCTGGGTGGGCTCGCACACGACGCCGCATTCCTCCGGATAGTCGTCCGCACAGAAGTCACAGACGTCGTCGCAGCAATCTCCGTACTCGAAACAGAGTGCGTCGCAGGAGCAAGAGTAGTCCTCGCTGAAATCTCCGCAGTAGCCATCACAGGTCTGTGCGGCCGCTGGCCCCGCCCACGTAAACGCGGCCACGATGGCCAGGGTGATAATTCTTCCTCTCATGTCTGGTGCCTCCATTTTGCGTTTGGCTTGAAAGATGGCGCACCATACGCAACGGATCGTATGAAATCAAGCGGGTTTTTTGTCACAAAGCCTGAAAAAAAAGCAGTGGTCCGCGGGATCCGATTATGCCATTCTCTTTTGAACTGGCCCACGAAACCATGAGGCGACGATGAAGAAAAACTTTGTGCTCGACACCAACGTCCTTCTCCATGACGCGGCCGCGCTCCGTGCTTTCGAGGACAACGATGTCATAATCCCCATCTACGTCATCGAGGAGATCGACACCTTCAAAAAGGACTTGAGCGAGTTGGGCCGCAACGCCCGGTCCCTGTCCCGTCAGATCGATGCCTACCGAAAACAGGGCTCCCTCAGGGAAGGGATCTCCATGGAAGGGGGCGGCTCGTTCAGGGTGATCTTCGCTACGTCCCCGATTCCGCCCGAGTTCCTGTCCTTCAATAGCAAGGATGACAAGATCTTGGCCGTGGCCCTGGAGATAGCGACCAACTCAGAGCTGAACCACGGCCTGCCCACGGTCTTCGTCACCATGGACACGAACCTGCGAATCCGGGCCGACGCAATCGGCCTCGACGCGCAGGACTACAAACGCGCCCAGGTCGGACAGGTAAAGATCGACGAGCTATACAAAGGACACCGAGAGATAGTGGCGCCCCCCGGGTACATAGACGAGCTGTACCGGGACGGGACCGCACCACCGCCGGAGGGCCTGGACCCTGTGCCGAATCTCTACCTGACCCTCCAGGACCCGGTGAACGCGTCCCAGTCAGCGCTGGCCCGGGTGTCCATCGAGGGGGATCGCCTCCTGCCCTTGCCCCGAATCGAGAAACCGATCTGGGGAATCCGGCCAAGAAATCGGGAGCAGCGGTTTGCGTTGGACCTCCTGCTGGACGACGATGTGAAGCTGGTGACTCTTTCCGGGAAGGCCGGGACCGGCAAGACCCTCCTGGCCATCGCTGCGGGCCTGTTCAAGGTCACCGATGACAAGACCCACCACAAGCTCCTCGTCTCCCGGCCAATTTTCCCCCTGGGGCGTGACATCGGTTTCCTGCCCGGAACCCTGGACGAGAAGCTCAACCCCTGGATGCAGCCGATCCACGACTCGGTGGATCTCCTCATGGCAACCACCAAGAAGGAACGGAATGTGGGCAGAGGCTTCCAGGAGCTGAAAGACCTGGGGTTCCTGGAGGTAGAGGCCCTCACCTATATTCGAGGCCGGTCGATCCCGAACCAGTTCCTCGTGGTGGACGAGGCCCAGAACCTCACCCACCACGAGATTAAGACAATCCTCACCCGCGCGGGCGAAGGGACCAAGGTCGTGCTCACGGGCGATCCCTACCAGATCGACCAGCCCTACCTCGACTCGATGAACAACGGCCTGACCTACACAGTGGAGCGCATGAAAGGCGTCGGGCTGGCGGGGACGATCACCCTGTCTCGGGGTGAACGCTCGCCCCTGGCGGAGTTGGCCGCTGATCGGTTATAGCGCTTTCTCCTTTTGACTTGCCTTGTTTGGGCTGGTAACTTTGCACTGATGCATTCCATAGAAAAAGCTCTGTTTTGAGGAGGCTGAAAATGGACGTTCGTTCACTGTCCCTTCGGGCGCTTCTGGTCCTGGTCCTTGCGGCCTTCGTGTTCACCGGCTGCCCAGCGGAGACACCGAATCCCCCCGCGGACACCCAGGATGTCACGGTAGCGGAGGTTGACGCGGATAACGAGCTGCCCGAACTCGATACTGAGCCCGACGAGGATGTCTGCGTCCCCGTCTGCGGCGAGGCCGAGTGCGGGCTCGATCCTGTCTGCGGCACCCTGGACTGTGGCGCGTGCGAGGCCGATTTCCACTGCGAGAACGGGGTCTGCGAGCCCGACGAGTGCGTTCCCGACTGTAGCGAGACCGAGTGCGGCCCCGATCCCGTCTGCGGCACCCTGGACTGTGGCGCGTGCGAGGACGGGTACTACTGCAAGGACGGGATCTGCGAAATCGACGAGTGCGTCCCTGACTGCGGCGAGACCGAGTGCGGGCTCGACCCCGTCTGCGGCACCGAGGACTGCGGCACCTGCGATGAGGGCTTCGTCTGCGTCGATGGCATCTGCGACGATTGTGTCCTTGACTGCGAGGAGCATGCGGACTGCGAAGACATCTTCACCGCTGACGAGTTGGGCGCGTGCTTCGAGCCCAAATGCGTCTGGGATGAGACATGCGACGGCGGTGGCGAGTGGCAGTGCATGATGCAGGACGTGGAGGATCACCTCTGTTGCGATACTGTCGACGACTGCGAGCCGGGCAACGAATGCCTGGTCGTGGACTGTGTTGTCAATCACTGCACATACTCCAAGATTCCGAACTGCTGCCTGGTGCCGCCGTCGGTCCTCGTCAGCCTGAACTTCGACGACCTGGAGCCCGGCCAGGTGCCCCCCCTGGTGGCCATGGCGCTCGACGACGTCAATCCCCTGGACGCTGTCATCTGGACAGCGCAGGAGTCCCCCTGCGGGGACGGGATGGCCCTCTACCTGGGTGACCCGGCCTGCGGGACATACTTCAATGGTGAGCTGTTTGACTGTGTGCCTGTCAAGAATATCGACTGCGTTACCGACCAGGAGTGCCCGGGGGACAACACCTGCAACACGGCAGGAGGACTCAACAAATGCGTCGGCGAGCCTGCGACCCCGGTCGCGTTCGAGGCGGTAATCTTCGACATAGTCTTGCCCGTAAACTCCCTGGTCTCCCTCTTCTACACCCTGCACACGGATCTCGAGCCCGTGGAGGAGGGCCTGGCGTTAGATACCCTGAAGCTTTACGTGGAATACACCCCGGAACTGGACATAGAGCCGGTAGAGGTACCGATCCACACAGCGCCCCAGTCCACGAACGGGGACTGCACTGTCTTTGTTGCGGATCTCTCCATCTTCGCGCCTGTCAGTCAGCCCGGAATCGATGTGGACGACGGACTAATAACGCTGATCTGGCGTTTCGACACCTTTGACGGCGAGAAAAACCACTTCCCCGGACTCTGGATGGATGACATCCGGGTGGAAACATGGTGCGACAACTGCTTCAGCGCGTCCAACTGCGACGACGACAACGTCTGCACTGAGGACGATTGCGTCGCCCCGCCGGTCTTCGGCAGCAACAACGGACTCTGCTGTAACACGCCGATCTTCGCTGACTGCGTGGCCTGCCCCGGAGGCGCGGACGACTGCGCCGCCAGCGTGCCCGAGGGTGACTATCTTTGGGATTGCGCGCCTGAGGGCTACTGCGTGTATTACCCGGATCCAGATGCCTGCGTGCCTCCTGTAGACGGCACCCAATACCTCCTGGACGCGGGCCTCGAGGAGGCGGAGTTGCCAGCGGAATGGGAGGTCACGGCCCCCGCGGGCGAGGACGTCGCGTGGAACGTAACCAACGCGACCGCGTGCGACGGCTCCTACGCTCTATACTTCGGCAACGGCGATGACTATGACTGCGGTCAGGCCCTCTGCGAGGGCTCGGTTACCACCCCTGAGATCGACCTCTCCGAGGTGGAGGAGATCTACGACCTGCGCCTCTCCTTCTGCGCCAACATGTCCACCGAGTGGGATCAGGTTGATCAGGTGGCGTACCCCACGGACAACGCGCATACAGTACAGATCGACGTACTCTACGTCGAGGTCCTGGTGGGCGACGAGGTCATAGAGGTCTGGAACTCCGACGTCCTCTACGGTACCACCTATGGCCTCTGGGGCGACGCGTGGACCGACCTGTCCCCCTACAAGGGCGAGACGATCCGCCTGCGGTACCGATTCTACACCGGCGCAGCGGAGCCAGCGAACAACGAGAGCGCCGGGATCTTCATCGACAACATCCGTGTCGAGAAGGTCTGCGGCGCGGTCTGCGACTCCGCGGCGGACTGCACCGAGGGCGGAGACTGCGCCGCCGCCGACTGCGACTTCGGCACGTGCGTTTATCCAATCAATCCCGAGTGCTGCACTACGGAGATCAACTTCGACTGCGACGACGGAAATCCCTGCACCAACGACGTCTGCCAGGTGTCAAACAACACCTGCCTGCACAGCTTCAACGGGGATCCGAGCTGCTGTAGCCCCGACCCCTCGGTCTTCGCCGACTCCTTCCTCTCTGCGAACCAGACGGCCTGGTATGTGCCCGAGGACATTGTGCCCTGCGGCGTCTTCCCCTACGAGTGCGAGGACACCGAGGGAGAGAACTGCATGACCTGCCCCACAGACTGCGGGTCCTGTCCCGTCTCTTGGAATGTTTCAGCGGACCAGTCGTTCACAGCGCCCTTCTCTCTCTACTTCGGAAACCCGGACCTGGAAAACTACAACAACGGCCAGGAGCCGGCCAAGGGTTTCGTCGCCAGCCCCGACGTGGACCTGCCTCCTTACGGGATCCCCGCTGTGAGTTTCCACATCTGGCTGGACACGGAGCACACCCTGAGCTGGTGGTTCTTCGAGAAGCCGGAGGATTTCGACATCCTGCGCCTCCAGGTCCAGGAGAAGTCCGGAGGGGTTTACGGCGAAAAGATCGAGATCTGGAACTCCCAGGCCTGGGACTTCAAGGGGTCGACCTTCGACGGAGTAGCGGACGACGTGATCTGGAAGACGGTCTATGTGGCCCTCGACGGCCTGGGCCTGGAGGGAGCCACCGTGCGCTTCATCTTCGAATTCGACAGCCTCGACGGGTCGAACAACGAATTCCGGGGCGCGTTCCTGGACGACTTCAAGACCTTTACCCTCTGCGACGAAACGTTCGAGTGTCTCTCGGCTTACGACTGCCCTGAGAGCACCCCCGAGCCCGAGAATCCCAATTGCTCCGTCGAAATCTGCGACGGTGCGGACGGCGCAGCGGGCACCAGCGGTACCTGCATAATGGAGGCTAACGCGCTCCTCGAAGATTGCTGCGTTCAGGAGGTTGTCATCGGGACCACCACGGACTTTGACGCGCCCTGCGGTATGGAGGACTGGATAGCATCCCCCACCGCTGACCAGACCCCGGTGGCCTGGCAGATATGGGGCGAGGCCGACGGCGGGGAGAACAACACCCCCGGCGGCGAGTGTGCGCTGTACTTCGGCAACCCCGAAGCCGGTAACTACGACAACTCGGGGCAGACCCCACAGGGCACCTTGACCAGCCCTACCTGGGAGATCCCAGCGGGCCTCCCCACGGAGATCGAGGTGAGCTTCTGGCTCTGGATGGACCTGGGGGACACCTGGAGCCTCACCGACGTCCTGTCCCTCCATATGGGCCTCAAGTACTACCCCACCCTCCCTCCCAACAACGAGATGAAGATTTGGAGCAAGCCCTGTGACCAGAGCCTGGGGTTCTGTTCGGAGGTCATATTCCAGGACTACTGCGATGACTGGGGCTGCACAAACTGGCCATGGGGCCAGTGGAAGCACGTCTCCGTGGTCATCCCTACGGCCTCGTTCCAGGGATACAGCCACCTGAACTTTTGGTTCCAGTTCAACGCGGTGGACGATACGAATAACGACAATGTGGGCGTCTTCGTGGACGATTTCGAGGTAAAAACCACTTGTCAATGACCGCTTTTTGCGGCATTGATCTACGGATTCTCACCTCGACCTTCGGGGAGGACGGAGACTAATGAATCCCACCAGACTGTATTATTTCCTTATCCCGGTGTTGTTCGTCGCCCTGGTCGCCTGCGGGAACAATGGCGGTGGTGACAACACATGCACCACCAACGATGACTGTGCGGATGGCGAGAAGTGCGGCGACGAGGGCAAGTGCGTCCCCCTGTGCTCCTGTGAGGCAATAGACGAATGCACCCTCACCGCGCCCGAGTGCCAGGAACTCGACGTGGTCGATGACGACATAGCGGAGGAGGTATATGTGTGCGTCGCGTGTACGTTCAAATCCCAATGCGACGACGACAACGCGTGCACCAAGGACGACTGCGTGGACGGCTGCTGCGCCAACGTGGTCTACACCCCTGAAGAGGCCGTGGGCTGCTGCTCCGTCCTCGCTGACTGTGTGGACAAGAACAACCCGGACGCCACAGCGGACAACCCCGACGGGGACCCATGCACTGTGGACTCCTGTACCGACGAACACCACTGCCTCAGCGAGATGGTGGACCCCACCTGTTGCCGCCACGACTCGGACTGCACCGACGAAAACTTCTGCACCGTGGACACCTGCCAGGACAACGTCTGCACCTTTGGTGATCCGCTGCCCGATTGCTGCAGCGGCGACCCCGACTGCATCGACGACGACCCCTGCACCAAGGACGTCTGCGTGGCCGGGATCTGCGCGCACCCCCAGGATAACCTGAACCTCCTCTGTAGTTGCACATCCAACGAGGACTGCGACGACCAGAACGAATGCACCCTGGATTCCTGCCAGGGCGGGAAGTGCGTCTACGACCTCCACTCTGGAAACCAGTGCTGCGGCGATTCCAGCCAATGCGACGATCTCGACGACACCACGGTGGACTACTGCAAGCTCCACGTGTGTATCCACGAGAAGCTCAAGACCTGCGTGTCCGACGGGACCTGTGCGGACGACGACGCGTGCACCCAGGACAAATGCGTGGACGGATACTGCGTCCACGAGCACACGGACAACCCCATGTGCTGCAACTTCAACTCCGACTGCGACGACGACAATATTTGCACTACGAGCAAGTGCATAAACAATCTCTGCCTGTTCCAGATCCTCGACGCGGAGGGCTGCTGCAAGACCGACCTGGAATGCGACGACGGCATCGGCTGCACCCTGGACTGGTGTGAAAACTGGCAGTGCACCGGCGAGCCCATCGGCAAGAACTGCTGCACCCCGGATACAGCGGAGGTTGTCTGCGACGACGGCAACCCCTGCACCGTAGACCAATGCGAGAACGGCCTCTGCTTCTGGCAAATCGTGTCCGGCGGCTGCTGCACCGTAGACGACGACTGCCTGGACTGCATCAACATCAACACAGGCGACGCGTCGGGCTGCTTCGTAAACCACGAGACCACGCCCCCGACCTGCGAGGGCGACGGCTGCGTGGACAACGTCTGCACCCTCCACACCTGCGTCTCGGAGTTTTGCTACTACAACAAGGTCTCCAACACATGCTGCCTCTCCGACGCGGACTGCACAGACTCCAACCCGTGCTCCACGGACACCTGCGTGAACAGCAACTGCACCAACAACCTCGATCCCCTCTGCTGCGCGAACAACGGCATGTGCAACGACGGCGACATCTGCACCATCGACATCTGCAACATCCCGGATGGACAGGCCACCGGTACGTGCACCTACCAGGCAAAGCCGGACTGCTGCTACGGCCCAGCGGACTGCTCGCCGAAGGAGTGCAAGAATACCTTCTGCCAGAACGGAAACTGCGTCTACGTGGCCAAGGAGAATTGCTGCATTCACGACCAGGAGTGTAACGACGGGGACCAGTGTACCATCGACCTGTGCGTTGACTCCGAGTGTATTCATACCCCCAGCGGCGCCCCGGGTTGCGACGACTAGAGTAGGGCCTTCGCCCCATGATTCCTTCTGATATCGCTACGGAAGCGGTGAACGCGTTCGGAGCCGAGTTCGGGCTCCCGGGCCTGTCTCTGGAGCGCGTCGAGCCCCTCTCAGGCCAGGCGTCAGCGCGGGGTTATGTGCGGCTGCATCTGGGGGAGCGCCTGCCGGATGGCGCGACGTCCGTGATGCTCGTGCTCCTCGGGGACAATCCCTTGGGCGCGGAGGAGGCCACCGGGGAGGGGCTCCCTGTGGAGTTGCCCTTCACCGACATGCAGCGATACCTGAAGCGCAGGGGAGTCCCGGTTCCTGAGATCCTCATGGATCGGTGGATGGAGGGCTGGCAACTCCAGACAGACCTGGGCGAGACCACCCTCAAGGCAGCGCTCGCTGGGCTGGATCGCCCGGCCTTCCTGGCGCGGATGCGGGGGGGGATCGACTTTCTCCTGGATTTTCAGCGCAAGGCCTGGAACGCGGGGTCGGATCTCTGCGCGGGCTTTGAGCGTCGCTTTGATCACGACCTCCTGCGTTGGGAGCTGAACCACTTCACCGAATGGGGCCTCGAGGCCTGGTTCAACGCGAGCCTGGAGGGCGAGGCCCGAGCGAAGCTGGATCGCTGGTTCGATCGCATAGCGGCTGCGCTGGCCGTTCGTGTGGACCGCCTGGTGCACCGAGACTTCCAGAGCACCAACCTCATGGTGGTCTCCAGTGGGCTGGTTCTTATCGACTTCCAGGACGCGCTGATGGGCTGCGAGGCCTACGACCTCGTCGCGTACCTGCGGGACTCCTACGTGGAGCTGGCCCCGAACGAGTTGGAGGCCCTGCTCGCGTATTACGAGGCGGGGCGGGCCGCAGCGGGGATCCCTGTGGCCCCGGACTTCCGCACACTCTTCCACCTCCAGACTGTCCAGCGAAAGCTCAAGGACGCAGGTCGATTCGTCTTCATCGACCGAGTCAAGGGCAAGCCCGGTTTTCTCCCCTACGTCGCGCCGTCGCTGCGCTACGTCGCGGCCGCTCTGGACCAGCTCCCGGAATACGCCGAGCTCCAGGCGCTCTTGGCCCGCTGGGTCTCTGCACTCCGCTGATCAGTCGCTACCAACGCTTCTTGACTTTTCCCGGGATTATTCCTACAAGCAATAGCCCTGAATCGATATGATGCGCGAGGGCGCTGAGCCGCACCTCGAGGGGGAAAAAGATTGAACTACAAGGACACGTTGAACCTGCCGAAGACGGCCTTTCCCATGCGCGGGAACCTGGCGAAGACCGAGCCGGGCCGTCTCGAACGCTGGGAGCAGCGGGACTTCTACGGAAAGATGATCGACCGGAACAAGGGGCGCCCCCTGTTCATCATGCACGACGGCCCCCCTTACGCCAACGGTTCCATTCACTCGGGGACCGTCCTGAACAAGGTGCTCAAAGACTTCGTGGTGAAGCACCGCAATATGAGCGGTCTCTTCACCGAGTTCGTGCCGGGCTGGGACTGCCACGGCCTCCCCATCGAGAACAACGTAGAGCGGGAGTTGGGCGCGGAGAAGAGGAACATCTCCATAGAAGATTTCCGGGTGCGGTGCCGGGAATTCGCACTGCGCTTCGTGGATATCCAGCGGGAGCAATTCAAGCGCCTCGGCGTCCTCGGAGATTGGGAAAACCCCTACCTGACCCTGCTTCACAGCTACGAGGCTACAGTCGCCCGGGAATTCGGGCGGGTCATGGAGACCGGCTCTCTATACCGCGGCAAGAAGCCCGTGCCCTGGTGTTCGCACCACCGCACAGCGCTGGCCGAGGCTGAGCTCGAGTACGGCGACCATACCTCTCCGTCGATCTGGGTGACCTTTGAGGCGGCGGACGACGCCCGGGCGAAGCTGTCCTTCTTGCCCGCGGACAAGCCTGTCCACTTCGTCATTTGGACCACCACTCCCTGGACCCTCCCCGCGAACCTGGCGATTACCCTGCACCCTTACTTCAACTACGCTGTGCTGGACGTGGGTGACCGCGCTTACCTGGTCGCCGAGGACCTGGTGGAGACCTTCGCCAAAGACGTAGGCCTTGGTGCGTACACGGTCCTGGGCACGGTCAAGGGCGATGAGCTCGAGAACACCCACGCCCGTCACCCCTTCGTGGATCGGGACTCGCTGATCATTCTGGGGCACTTCGTTACCCTGGAGACCGGGACCGGCTGCGTCCACACCGCACCGGGGCACGGAGCGGACGACTATGTCGTTGGTTCCGGATACGGCCTTGAGGCCTACGCGCCCGTGGACGAGAAGGGGCGCTTCACCGACGAGGTCCCCGAGTTCGAGGGACGTAACGTCTTCGAAGCGGACAACGACATCTGCGCCATGCTGGCTGAGAAGGGGGTTCTCCTGGGTCGGCGGGACATGACCCACCAATATCCTTTCTGCCAGCGTTGCAGAAAACCGATCATCTTCCGGGCGACGGATCAATGGTTCATCTCCATGGACGAGGCGGGGATCCGGGATCGGGCTATCAAGGAGATCGACCGGGTCACCTGGGTCCCGTCCCGTGGGCAGGAGCGCATCCGCAGCATGGTGGAGAACCGCCCGGACTGGTGCATCTCCCGCCAACGCCTCTGGGGCGTGCCCATCATCGTGTTTTACTGCGAAAGCTGCGGCGAGCCACTTATGGATCCTCGGGTGGTCTACCACGTAGCGGACCTCTTCGCTGCCCACGGTGCAGACTACTGGTTCAAGCACCCCGCCAACGAGCTGATGCCAGAGGGGACATCGTGCCCGGCCTGCGGGGGCGATGCGTTCCGTAAGGAGACCGATATCCTCGACGTGTGGTTCGAGAGCGGCGTGAGCTACGCAGCCGTGGTCGAGGAACGCTACGGCGAGGACACAATCTCCGATCTCTACCTTGAGGGCAGCGATCAGCACCGAGGCTGGTTCCACTCCACCCTCCTCGAGGCGGTGGCTACCCGGCACCGGGCCCCCTACGCCACTGTGCTCACCCATGGCTTCGTGGTGGACGGTGAGGGCAAGAAGATCTCCAAGACCCTGGGGAACTACATTCCGCCCGAGAAAATCATAGGGCAACACGGAGCCGAGATCTACCGGCTCTGGGTTGCTGCGGAGAACTACCAGGACGACATTCGCCTCTCAGACGAGATCCTGAAGACCCTGAAGGACGCGTACCGCAAGATCCGCAACACCTTCCGTTTCCTCCTCGGCAACCTGAACGGCTTTGACCCGGATCAGGACATCATCCCGGTGGAAAATCTCGAACCGGTGGACCGCTGGATGCTTCATCGGCTGGGCGAGGTCCTCGCAGCGATAGGCGACGCGTACGAACGCTACGACTTCCATCGGATCTACCAGGTCGTGGTGAACTTTATGTCCGTGGATCTCTCCGCCGTCTACCTTGACATGCTCAAGGACCGGCTGTACGTCCTGGGGCAATACGATCCCCGGCGACGAAGCGGGCGAACAGTCCTGTACCACATGGCTCATGAACTGACCCTGGCCATAGCGCCGATCCTCAGCTTCACCTGCGACGAAGTCTGGGAGCACCTGCCCCTGGCCGCGAGCGATCCTGAGAGTCCGCTCCTGGCTGACTTTCCCAAGTTCCGCTCCGAGTGGAATCTGCCGGCCCTCGCCAGCGAGTTCGAGCAGCTTCGAGAGGTCCGCGGCGAGATCCAGAAGCTTCTGGAAAAGGCCCGTAACGAGAAGGTTATCGGTCACCCCCTCGATGCTCAGGTCACGCTCCGGGTAGGTGGGGAGCATCCCGCTGTCCCGGCGCTGGAGGCTCAGCGGGATCTCCTGGAGGAGTGGCTGATCGTCTCCAAGGTGGACATCGGTTTCGTGGACGGCGGGGACCTGGAGATCTCCGTGTCCCACGCGCCCGGCGAGAAATGCCCCCGTTGTTGGCATTGGGCTGAATCCATCGGCAGCGACGCTGCGCATCCGTCTCTTTGTGCCCGATGTGTGGGAATCCTGACTCAGGAAACGAGATGAGCAATAGCGGCGTGTTGAAGTGGATCATTCTCGTGGTGATCGCGGGGGGTATCCTGGCTCTGGACCTGTGGACCAAGGTCTGGGCCGAGGACGCGCTCGCCAACAGGGAGCACGCCCTGATGGTAGAGATCAACCCCGATGACGTAGGCCGCTCTGTAGACGAGGTTTTCACCAAGCGCTTCGGTACGACCATTGACACGACCCTGGCCGTGCCTGCGCCCCCACCGATTGACGTGGATTCCGACGCACTGATCCTGGACACGAAGCTCTTGGACCGGCACGTGGCTTTCCTTCATCTGTGTGATGAGGACGGGCCGGCGCGGCTTGTCCGAAACGAGCTGCTGGAGGCGCTTCGGAAGGCGAAGGAGTCCGAGGACCGCAACACTGTGCGCTCCGACGCGGAGGAAGCCCTCCAGGGCGTCACGGTGGCGACCTACTTCGGGGACCGGCTCCCGGGCCACGGCAAGGAGGAAGCACGCACCGCGCTCAGCGACGGCCGGATGTTTCCCTACCCGCTCCTGACCGGCCTCGAAGAGGACCGCACGGTGGAGGCAGCGGGGCCCTGGCTGGTCTTTGACCGCAGAATCACTATCGTCCCCGGCGCGATGGAGCTGATCTACGCGGAGAACCCCGGCGCTGCCTGGGGTTTCATGCGCGACGCTGGCCCGGGGGTCCGCCGGACCTTACTGGGGGGTGTGTCCCTCCTGGCCATGTTCTTCATTCTCTACATGGTCCGCGCTGTGCCCACCCGTGACCGGATCTCCCTGGTCGCTTTCGGCGCGCTTCTCGGAGGCGCGATAGGTAACTTCTGGGAGCGCCTGATCCAGGGTTACGTGGTGGACTTCATCGACATGTACGTCGGGGACGCCCACTGGCCGACCTATAATGTTGCGGACATAGCGATCACCGCGGGGGTGGGACTCCTCCTGTTGCAGATGATCAGAAAGAAGAGCCCATTCCAAGCCATGGAAAAGACCACCGAAGCGGGGTGAAACCATGCACCCGACCTTCTACCTGGGCCCCCTCGACTTCCCAGCGTACTTTACCTTACTCACCGTCGGCTACATGGCCGCGACCCTCCTGGCCTGGCGCGAGTCCTGGAAGATCGACGGGGTGGACCCCAACAAGTTCCTCGACCTCGCCATCGTCCTCCTCATCGCTGGGCTCCTGGGCGCGCGGTTCCTCCACGTCATAGCGGACGGCCACCTGAGGGACTACATCTACCTTTGCCTCGATCCCTTGGAGACCACAGGCCGTTTTCTCCGTGGCGGCCGGGAATGCACAGCGGACGCGCAATGCGTCAGCGCGAAGCTCGGAGAGCTGTGCAACATGGCCAAGGGTACCTGTCATCAGAGCCAGGACTGCTTCCGTACTCTCAAGATCTGGTACGGAGGCCTCGCCTTCTACGGGGGGCTCTTGCTCGCTATCCCCGTGGGCATTTGGTACATGCGACGCTACCGGGATCGCCTGGTCCTCTGGCGGGTCGCAGATCTGGCCGGCTTCGGAATAGCGCTGGGTCTGGTCTTCGGGCGCATCGGCTGCTGGTTCGGTGGCTGCTGCTTCGGCGGGGTCACGGATTCCGCCCACGGGGTGGTCTTCCCGCGGTTCAGCCCAGCGTGGGACCGCCACGTGGAGTTGGGCCTGATCACCCGGGCCGCTGAGGCGCCGCTGGCGGTCTGGCCCACCCAGCTCTGGCACGTCGCTGCCAACCTAGCGATCTTCGTGTTCACCTACGTCTGGTACAAGCGGTGGCGCCGCTACGATGGCCAGGTCTTCTGGATCTTCATGCTCCTCTACGCTATCTCCCGTTTTGTCATTGAGTTCTGGCGGGATGACCACCGTGGGGTCTGGCTCGGAGACACCCTCTCGACCAGCCAGCTCATCGGGATCCCCGTGGTAATCGCCGCGCTCTGGATGATGCGCCGTCTCTCCCGGGTCCCCTCCTCTAAGGCTTGATCAATGCCTCCCCTCTATGGCCTTCTTGTCGCGTTGGGCATGGCCTGCGGCGTCGGCGTCGGCTGGTTCCTGGCGCCGCGGACGCTTGTGTCCAGGAAGGCCTTCTCCGACGTGGCCTTCGTAGCGCTCATAGCAGGCCTCGTCGGAGCCCGGCTCCTCTTCGTCCTGGTGGAGTGGGAGACCTTCCGGCAGCTTTGCTCCAGCGGAAGGGACTGCTGGGCCGCGTTCAAAATCTGGCACGGCGGCCTCGTGTACTACGGAGGCCTCCTGGCCGGCCTCGGCGGAGGCCTTGCCTGGGCCCGTCTCAAGGGCCTCCCCCTGGCAGACACCGTGGCCCTCCTCGCTGTGGGCCAGCCCCTGGGCCACGCGGTGGGAAGGATCGGTTGCCTTGTGCGGGGCTGCTGCTACGGCCAGGTACACCCGGGCCTTCCCTGGGCCATCGACGGACGTCATCCTACCCAGGTCTACGAGATCATCGGGGAGGTGGTGCTGTTCGCACTCGTGCTCAAGGTCTTTCTGCGTGAGCAAGGCCGGGCCACGCCTCGCCGATGGCGCCCCCTCGGAGTTTACCTGGCGGGCTACGCCATCTTGCGTTTTGCCGTGGAGATCTTCCGCGGGGACGCGCAGCGGGGATTCCTTATACGGCTGGATACGCCAAACTTCGCAGCGGCCTTTGGTCTGCCTCCCGAGTTGCCGGTGTTCCTCTCCGTTTCCCAGGGATTGAGCCTCGTGATCCTCACGGCGGTGGTCGTGGCAGCCCTCCGGGCCCACTGGCAGGGCAATCGTATCTAAATTTCTGCGGACAACGGGGGAATGCTGGCCGTCACCAATCTGCCCGGAAGGATTAGAGTTCCTGGACGTCGGTGGATGCGCGTTCGGAGAGGTCTGCTGTACTTCCCCTGTGGCGCCCTGACAGGACGTGAGAGCGCTATTTCTTGGGCGGTCGTAGGGCTCGGTAGGCTCTCTGCACCTCACTGAGATCCCGGTCAGCGTCTCGGTAGCGATGTGCGATCATCTTGTAGATTTCCTGCGCTGCAGCGGCGTCCCCTGAGCGGGCCGCACTCTCTGCTTCGCCGAGGAGCGCGGGGAGGTAGAACTCCATGTAGAGATCGCTGCGATAGAGCATCTCCCCGCGGGCCTTCTTGAAGAGCGCTTGCGCCTCAGCGAATCGACCGGCCTCAGCGAGGGCCTCGGCGCGGCTGAAGGTACAGCCGGCGACCAAGGTATTCTTCGGATCAGCCCGCTGCGCGAGCTGTGCTGCGTGGTCCCGAGCCAGGTGGGAGCAGACCAGGCAGAGAAAACCATCGCGTTCCTTCCGGCCCGCCTCACCGATGGCGGCGAGGAGCGCGTCCGCTGCCTTGACGGCCTCTGCCTCCACCTTCTCCTGGGGCCAGCCCTTTCGTCGTGCTTCCAGCGCGATCTCAAGGAGGCGGCGTGCCTTCGCATCGGGGGTGTCCGTCCCGGGGAACAGTGCCTTGTAGCGGCTCAGGAGTTCCCCAGCCTCGTCCAACATGTCGAAGGCCAGATAGGAGTAGAACAGGGTGGTGGCGACGATGGTATAGGGATCTCCGGGGGGGTCGTCCAGCTCCCCCAGGGTGCGTGCCAGCACATGCTGTGCATCGCTGAAGCGACCCCGAAGTTGGAGCAGCGCGCTCTGCCTCGTCGCGCGCCACATGACATCCCAGGAGTGTCTGGGTTCAGCCCGCGCCAGCTTCTCCATCCACAAGGCGGCCTGGTCGAGGTCACCCATCTGCATCGAGACCCGCACCGCGTTCAGCGCGACGGGGAAGGTCAGCTCCTTTTCGATGGACAAGTACTCAGCGACCTGGACGGTCTCGAGCAGCTGGACCTCGTCACCTGCCTTGGAGTAGAGGGTCGCCAGCAACCACCAGGCGTCCAGATGATGTGGAAAGAGGGACACCCGCTCATTCAGAAAGCGGATTTGCCCCTCCATAGCCCTGGTCGAGACCTGGATCTTCGTGATGAAGCGGACCGCGTCTTCACGGAGCGCGGGTTCGTCGAAGGCCTCCAGCCCGTGCTGGAGGGCCTGCTCAGGCTCGTTCCTGCGGAACGCGCAGAGGGCCTTCGAGAGGGGGCCGACCGCGGTGGGTAGCTCTGCGGCGAGCTGCGCGGCCTCGTTCATGCAGGGGTTCTCCGGGGATCGCCCCTGCGCCAGAGCCACCGCAAGGCCGTGGAACGGATCACCGGGGCCGGCCGCGGCCTCCTCGAATTCGCCGTAGCGATCCTCGGTCCAGGGATCAGCTATGAGCTTGCGCCAGGTTGTGAGGGTCGCGTCAGGCCGCTCTCGGGTTGTGGTGTCGGGGGGCACGAGCACGTCCAGGGTGTCGAGGATGGGCTGGAGTGCGTCTGCCATCAGTGGCCCCTCACCGCTCACGGGGGCCTCCTCGTCCTGATCCGGGCGTAGCATCAGTGCACGTACCCGAACCTCG
>CAYOTU010000010.1:0-20177 GCA_964406905.1 uncultured Myxococcales bacterium
CGAAAGAAGTCGGGGACGGTTATAAAGAAGTCGGGGACGGTTATGGTATGTCGCGGATTTTTTGGGCGGTGTTACGATTTTGCTCTCCGGGGCCTGCCGTACCAGCCACGCTGGCAACTTCACTCCGGTATTACCCGGTAAAAACTTCAGGCTGGCGTCCAAGCGGCATGCTCGACAAGCTCGCGTCTCGGATTGGACAGGAGAGGAAGCTGTGTCCTGTCAGTAAAATCGAGAAGCGATCGCCCAGGACGCTCGACGTGCGACGTACGACGGGAACGTGGCCGTCACCAACCGTCCCCCAAACATGAATGCAGCCAGGTGCAACCGAATCGGCCCTGGAAAGGGCCTCCCACAGAGCCGCAGACTCTTCGATGAGGGCACAACAGAGAACGAGGTATGGGGCCTCTGTTGACTCGGCACGAGGCCCCTCTGACATTCGGTAACAGGCGAGCGCTTGGGACTGAGGAAGGTGCGGGAGGGACCGTTCGGCGAGGGCGCGGTCCAAAAAAGGGATCTGTGCTCAATGCCATCCGCCTGAGAGCGGGATGGGGAACCACATGGCGTCGTGGCCACGTTCGTGTGGGGCTATGGACTCCCCCGCCCTTCGACTCCCTTCGGTCGCTCAGGATTCCGTCCAAGACGCCGACCTCCGGCCGTCGTCTCGGACTCCACCACGTCTTGTGCCGACCTCGGAGTTGTGAGATTGGTCCTAGCAACCAACATCGAATCGGGCTGAGATTGTACTGGAGCCCCGAACGAGCACAGCGAGTGAAAGGGCGGAATCCTGAGCGGAGGCCCAAAGGGCCGGAGTCGAAGGGCGGGGGAGTCCATAACCCCACACGAACGTGATTGACAGTAAACGAGGTGATCCATTCCCGGTCGTCCAGGTACCTGACCCCTTTTCGGGATCGCACCCGTTCGGCGAGTCGCCGAACGGTCTCCCCCGAGCCGACCGGGTTGTTTGGCTGGGTGCTGTTGCTATCGAGTCCACGGTCGCAGGCCAATACCGATTGGGATCGGACACGCACACACGGAATCCACGGTCGCAGGCCAATACCGATTGGCATCGGGCCTGGGGTTGGAAACCTCTACATCGCGGATGGCTCTCTATTTTTGGAAAGCCAGCCATAGGAGCTGCGCTACGGTGAGGCCGACGATGGTGCCTATGCCGTCCCAAGCGAGGTCCTGCCAGGAGAAGTGGTTGTTCGGCATCGCTCCGTCGATACCCTCCTTGATCAGGCCCGGGACAAGGGCTGAGGCCGCGCCCACGGCCCAGGGGATGCCCGTGGAGTCGCCCTCCTGGAGGTAGAGGGTCACTCCGAAGCCCGTTTGGGCCAAGGCCATGGAGCCGATGGCGTGGAAGTACTTGTCCTCGCCCAGGAAGTCCTCTGCCTGCGCGGCCCGGAGGGGGGCCAGGAGCAAGAGGACCAGGGTCAGCCAGGCCACAGCAGGATGAATTCTGGTGCCACTAGAGATAATCATCCGGTGCTCACGCGAGGATTCTTGTGAAGTCAGCGATCTTCATGAAGCGGGCGCCGATCGCGGCCATGGTCGCCAGCCGGTTAGCCCGCTGGGTGTCGTCGTCGCACATCACCATCACGTCGTCGAAGTACTTGTCGATTACCGGCTTGAGGGAGGTGAGCAGCTCAAGGGCCCGGGGGAAGTCCCCCGCGTCGCAGGCAGCGTCCACCTGCCCCGACACCTCACCGAACGCGTCCCATAGCACGGACTCCTGCGCGTCCTCGAACAGGTCGGTGTCAACCTCTGATGAGAGATCCTGCTTCTTCGTGATGTTGATCACCCGCTTGAACGCAATGATCAGGGGCTCGTAGTCGGGTCGGCCTCGCAGGGCCTCGATGGCCTCCACCCGTTGCACCACGTCTGTGACACCTGTGAAGTCCGGGGCCATGGCCGCGTCCACCAGCTCCGTAGCGTGGCTACCTGCGAGGTGGACCTTGAGTCGCTTCCCCGTGAACTCCACGAGTTTTTTTACCAGCGCGTCCTTCGGGTCATCGAAGCTTCTGCCGTAGCCGTCCAGCGCCATCCCATAGAGCCGCTCCAGGGAGAGAGCCCAGCCACGGTCGATGAGGATCCGCAGGAGGCCCAGCGCTGCCCGGCGCAGCGCGTAGGGATCCTTGGTGGAGGTCGGGATCAGGCCCAGGCCGAAGGTCCCTGCCAGGGTGTCCAGGCGATCCGCCACCGCTACGAACGCTCCGACATCGGTTGTGGGCAGGTCGTCGTCCGCACCCTTTGGGAGGTAGTGCTCGTAAATGCCCAGGGCCACAGCCTCCGGCTCCCCGTGGAACCTTGCGTATTCCCGCCCCATGACCCCCTGGAGCTCAGCGAACTCCGCGACCATGGCCGTGGCCAGGTCTGCCTTGGCGAGCCGGCCTGCGCGGCGCGCACTGTCCTGGAGTTCAGGGGCAACCTCGCCCGCCAACGCAGTGGCGAGCTGCGAGATGCGTTCGGACTTTTCCGCCATGGTGCCGAGGCCCCGCATGAAGAGCTGCCCTTCGAGGCCCGGCAGGAAGTCGTCGAGGGTCTTCTTCCGGTCCTCCAGCAGGAAGAACATAGCGTCTTCCAGGCGGGCCCGCAGGACCCGTTCGTTGCCCTTCGCCACCACAGCGGGGTCCTTTGCCTCGGTGTTGGCGACTACCCCAAAGCGGGGCGCCAGCTTGCCGTGCGCGTCCTGGATCGCAAAGTACTTCTGGTGGTTGCGCATGCTGGTGATCAGGGTCTCCCGCGGCAACTCGAGGTATTTTTTACTAAATTCGCCTTCAAGGACGATGGGGTGCTCAACGAGATGGGTCACCTCCAGGAGGAGCCCCTCGTCGGGGACCACGGTGAGGCCTGTCTTGGCCTCCAGCGCGGCGAGACCCTCGCGGATCCGCTGTGTCCGGGCCTCGGGGTCCAGGGTCACGCCGTTGGCCAAGAGGTCAGCGACGTACTTGGTGAACTCCGTTACCTCGATGGGGCCCTTGCCGTGGAACCGATGTCCCCAGGTGGTGCGCCCCGTGGTCACGTCGCCGTAGGTCAGGGGGATCACCGTACCGTCGAAGATCGCTACGATCCACTGGATCGGCCGCACGAAGACAACGTCCTCGTCACCCCAGTGCATCGAGCGGGGGAAGCGCAGGCCCTGGATTGTCTCCAGGAGCACGCGGGGGAGGAAGTCGGTGAGGGGCCGGCCCTTGACCTCTTTTTTTGCGAAGAGGTACGTGCCCTTGTTTGTTTCGAGGCGGCCCAACTGGTCCACGGTGAGACCCACCGAGCGGGCAAAGCCCTCCGCTGCCCTGGTGGGCGCGCCGTCAGGGCCGAAGGCTGCCTGCTCGGACGGTCCTCGTTTCTCCTCGATCTTGTCAGCCTGCGCGACGGGCAGGGCCTTTACGTGGAGTGTGAGGCGCCGGGGAGTGACATAGGTCGCCACCTGGCCGGGGTCCACCTCCAGGGCCTTCAGGGCCTTGCGGAAGCCCGCCTCCATCATGCGCATCCCGCTCGGTGCCATGCGGGCCGGGAGTTCCTCGGTGCCGATCTCGATGATCAGCTCTGCTGTCCGGATCTCCGCCATCACGCACCTCCCTTTGCGAGCATCGGGAAGCCGAGGCGCTCCCGCTGGGCCACGTAGCCCTCCGCGCAGGCCTTGGCCAGGCCACGAACCCGGCCGATGTACTGTTGCCGCTCCGCGACGCTGATAGCGCCCCGCGCGTCCAGGACGTTGAAGACGTGGGAGCACTTGAGGCAGTAGTCGTACGCTGGCAGGACCAGATCCATGGCCGCCAGACGCAGGGCCTCTTTCTCGAAGCGGTCGAAGAGCTCCAGGTGGAGGGGCACGTCGGCCTCCTCGAAGTTGTACTTTGAGAATTCCACCTCGTTCTCGTGGTAGACGTGGCCGTAGGTCACGTCGCCCGTCCAGCGCAGGTCATAGACGCTCTCGACCTCCTGGAGGTACATGGAGATGCGTTCGATGCCGTAGGTGATCTCCACGGTGACGGGCTTCAAATCAAGGCCCCCCGCCTGCTGGAAGTAGGTGAACTGGGAGATCTCCATTCCGTCCAGCCAGACCTCCCACCCCACGCCCCACGCTCCGAGGGTGGGGGACTCCCAGTCGTCCTCCACGAAGCGGATGTCGTGGGCCAGCGGATCAATGCCGAGCCGCCTCAGGCTGTCCAGGTAGAGGTCCTGGATGTTTTTCGGGCTGGGCTTTATCACCACCTGGAATTGGTAGTAGTGCTGGAGCCGGTTGGGGTTGTCCCCGTAGCGGCCGTCCGTGGGGCGCCGTGAGGGCTCCACGTACGCGCAGTTCCAGGGCTCCGGGCCCAGGCAGCGTAGGAGGGTCGCCGGGTTGAAGGTCCCCGCTCCGACTTCAATGTCGTAGGGCTGCATCAGGACGCAGTTCTGCTCGGCCCAGTAGCGTTGCAGCTCAAGGATCACTTCTTGAAAGCTTGGCTTGTTCATTTCCGCGACTCCCGCCAGCGTGAGGACTCGGGCACGGAACCTAGCATTCGTCCGTGGCGAGGTCAACTGCGGTTGACATGGCGTATTGCCTGCATACACTCCCCGCGTCTCGTGGCAGATGGTGACAGGGAGGAGTCCATGCGCGTGTTGTTCGCTACGTCTGAGGTGGCGCCCTGGTCCAAGACGGGCGGCCTGGCTGATGTTTCCGCTGGCCTGCCCGCGGCCCTGGCGGCCCGGGGTGTGGACGTGACCGTGGTCAGCCCGCGCTACGGCGTGGTGGATCCCCGCAGGTGGGATCTCTACGCGGAGGAGCGCTTGGTGCCTTTCTCCGTCGATGTCGGAGGGGCTCCCTACGGCACGACGATCTTGGTGGCCCCGGAGAGCCGGGGCGTGACCCACTGGTTCGTGGACAATGACGAGCTGTTCGCGCGCCCCGGCATCTACGGCGAGGACGGCGAGGACTACCGCGACAATGCTATCCGTTTTCGTTTCTTCGCGGATGTTGTGCGAATCCTGGCTCGAAAGACAGGCGCGGACCTGATCCACTGCAACGACTGGCAGACTGGCCTCGTTCCCTGGCTGGAGCGCAAGGCCGCTGACCCCATCCCCACAGTGATGACGGTCCATAATCTGGCCTTCCAAGGCCAGTTCCCCAAAGAGGACGGCCTCCGGGTAGGGTTGTCCGCGGTGGACTTGACCCCTGACGGACCCTTCGAGTGGGATAAGCTCAACTACCTGAAGGGCGGCCTCCTGGCTGCGGATCGGGTCACCACGGTGAGCCGGGGCTACGCTAAGGAGATCCTGACCCCTGAGTTCGGGTGCGGCCTCGATCCGGTCTTGCGTGCGCGGGGCGGGGACCTCGAGGGGATCACCAACGGCGCTGACCTCGCCGAGTGGGACCCTGCGACGGATGAAACACTCTTCGCGGCCTTTGGCCCCGAGGATCTCTCGGGCAAGGCCTTGTGCAAGGAGGAGCTGCTCTCCGTGGCGGGCCTGACAGCGGAGCCCGAGCGCCCGGTGATCGGCATGGTCGGCCGCCTCACGGAGCAGAAGGGCCTGGACCTCCTGGTTCCTGCAATTGACAAAATCGTGGCGATGGGCTTCTCGATGGTGATCCTGGGTAATGGCCAGGAGGAGTACGAGCTGCCCCTCCAGGCCGCTACTATCCGGCATCCGGGGCGCATCGCTGCGATGATCCGCTATGACCACAAGCTGGCCCATCTGATCGAGGCAGGCGCTGACTTTTTCCTGATGCCGTCCCGCTTCGAACCCTGCGGCCTCAACCAGATGTACAGCCAACTCTACGGCACACCGCCTGTTGTTCACGCTGTGGGTGGACTCGTGGACACGGTGACGGATCCCGACGAGGGGACAGCCCCCTCGGGGTTCAAATTCCGGGACTACACCGGGGAGGCCATGCTTGACGCGCTCCGTCGGGCCCTGGCCGTTTATGAGGATCCGGGCGCGCTGGACGAGATGCGCAGCGCAGGCATGCGGCGTGACTTATCGTGGACAGCGCCCGCAAAAGCATATATGGATCTGTATAACTCGGTCATCAAACCGTCGGTGGAGGTGTGAGCATGGATGTCAACGTCGGCTACAAAAGGATTCTGGTGCCAGTGGACTTCTCAGACGCGTCCCGAAAGGCCTTCTACGTGGCCCTGAAGTTCGCACAAATTTTTGACTCGGAGACCCATGTAATCCATGTCTTCGAGCCCATGGACTCCTTCGACGGAGCAAATCGGGTCGAGGCCGAGGCCAACGAAATGGCCCGCCTCGAGGACGGCGTGAAGCGCCGGGTCAACGAGCTCTTCACCAAGGGTGGTCTGGGGGAGGTCGATCGCCGGAAGGTCTTCGTGGACATCCGCGCCGGCAAGCCCTGGAAGGAAATTCTCACAATGGTGGTGGAGGAGAACATCGACCTCGTGGTCATGGGCAATACAGGCACCAGCGGCCTCAAGGAGTTGCTCCTGGGCAGCACCACAGAGCGGGTCGTCCGCCGTGCCCCCTGCCATGTCCTTTGCGTGAAGACCGACGAATACGAATACGATCCCATCCCCGTACCTCAGAAATTCAAACATGTCTAAGTCATAAGGGCTTCGCCGACGAGCGCGGTCAGGTTTGCGATGAGTTCTTCTTTGGGTGCGGACACCATCGCACCGCAGGCGTGCATGTGGCCGCCGCCGCCGAGGGCCTGGGCCACTTGGCCAACCGGGCAGCAGGCCTTGGAGCGTAGGGAGAGCTTGAAGCGGTTTTTGGACTCCTCACGGAGCAGGGCAGCGACTGAGACCTCCTCCAGCGCTATCATTTCGGCCACGGCCTCACCGATTTCTTCCCGATCCGCGCCAGTCTCCTTCTCCAGGGTTGCCGGGACCAGGGCCCAGACGAACCGGCCTTCGTGTTCGAAGTGCAGGTCCGAGAGGATCCGGGAGCGGGCGAGGAGCTCGCCCCGGGTCATGCCCGCGAAGAGGTGCTCCTGGACCCTGGACTCGTTCGCGCCGGCCGCTACAAGGGCCGCACCGGTGAGAAGGGGCTCGCTACGGCCCTTGATGAAGCGGAAGCCCCGGGTGTCGAACATGATCGCAGCGTAGAGGGGCGTGGCGATGGCCTCGTCCAGGGGCGCGGCCATCGCGGTGAGGAGCCGGTAGATCATTTCCCCGGTGGACGAGAAGGAAGAATCCGCGATTTTCACGTCGCCAGGGCCGCCCATGTCTCCGCTCACGTGGTGGTCCAGCACCAGGAGGCGGCCCGCCATGCGCTTGGCGAGGGGTGCTACACGGCCCACACGCTTGTACTCCCCCGTGTCCACGACCACCAGGGTGTCTGCCCAGTTGTGGAGGGACAGGGTGTTCTTGTTTGCTGGCGGTGGAGGAGCGTCATCGTTGTAGAGGAACCGAAATCGCCGGGCCACGGGATCCGCGTTGGCCAGGACCACTTCCCGTCCGAGGAGTTTGAGAACTCGGGCCAGCGCGAGCTGGGAGCCCAGGCCGTCCGCGTCGGGGTTCACGTGAGTGGTGATGAGGATTCGCTTCCCCTCAAGGATTCGAGCAGCGGCCTCCCGGAACGCCAGGTCCAAGACCTCCTCCTCGCTGCGCTCCTCCGGGGGTGTCATGGTGACCAAGAGCTGCTGCGCGATTCGCGCGGTGGCCCCCCAGATCAGGTGGCCGTGGGAGCGGAAGATCGGGAAGGTCCCGGTGAACCTCTTGTGGCTGATGGTGAACATCGGCCCCTTCTGCTGGAGCAGCAGTTTCTCCAGGGGCACCCAGAGGACCTCGGCCACTTCGTTGGGATTCGGCTTCGCCTCGAAGGGGCCCGCGAGCCAGCCCACATGGGGCGTGATCCGGAAGCCGGTGATCGTGAGCATGTCGTCCATGGTGCCCAGGCGCTCCACCCGGTCTCCAGGGACCCCAACCTCCTCCTCCGCCTCTCTCAGCGCGGCGTCCCAGCTCGTCCCGTCTGTGCCCTCCCGATGCCCTCCAGGGAAGGCCACCTCGCCTTGGTGGGTGCTCAGGTGCGCGGTGCGCCGGGTGAAGAGGACATGAGGCGCGCCGTCCCGCTCGGTGAGCAGGATTAACACCGCGGCCTCGGTGCGGCCCCAGAGGGGCAGGGCAAAGGGCGCGCGGGCGGAGAGCGTCGTCGAGATCTCTTGCTTGTTCACGGGACCTACCTCCCTCGTCGATCCAAAGGAAGCATGGGCCATGAAGGTATAGGAGGCAAGGTGGAATTGGCCAGGCCGGGGTAGCGCTCAGGGGCCTTGAATTGGGAGGCGGAGCTCGAACCGGGCCCAGGCCCCGGCCTCGGAGGTGGCGTCCACCTCTCCGCTGTGCAGATCTGCAATCTGTTTCACCAGGAACAGGCCCACACCGCTCCCGCGCATGGCCCGGGTCGTCGCGTTGTTCAGCCGTGAGAACTTCCCGAAGAGGCGCTCGCGCTCCGCCGCGGTGAAGCCCGGCCCCTGGTTCCAGACCGAGATCACCACCTGGTCCCCCTCGATAGCGGCCTCGAGGCGCGCGTTGCCGCCCTCCTGTCCGTACTTGGCCGCGTTGCTCAGGAAGTTGGAGATCGCGATGCGCAGGAGATCGGGATCCCCGGTCATGGCGAGCTGCTCCGGCGCGGTGATCTCCAGCTTGATGTCGCGGTTGGCGAAGAGGGGGGCGGTCTGGGACGCGCAGATAGCGAGGACCTCCGAGGGGAGATCCAGGCGCACCGGCGTCGCTGTGAACTCCCCCCGCTCCACCCGGGAGAGGTCCAGGTAGTTCTTCACCATGTCCTGGAGGCCCTCGCAGTTGGTCCGGATCCTCCCCAGGGGCTCCTGCAGATGCCCGGGCACCTCCCCCGCGTAGCCGTCCAGGAGGGTCGTGATCATCATCTGCACCGTGGCCATGGGGGCCTTGAGCTCGTGGGTGACGAAGCCCAGCATGTCCATGTAGTTGCGGTTGGCCTTCTCCAGAGACAGGGCCCTCTCCCGTAATGCCTCGTCACGCTCGTCGATGGCTTGCTGCATGTCCATGAAGGCCTGCTCGAGGTGCTCTACCTCCCGGACCCTGCTGCCATTGGGGGGCTGGAGAGGGACATCGCCCCGGGCCATGTTCTCCGCGTTCTTCGTGAGCAGGGAGAGGGGCCTCGTGATCCCGTTCACCAGGAGGAGGATCCCGACGAGCGCGAGGAGGAGGACAGCGAGCATGCCCAGGAGGAAGAGGCGGACCATGTCGGCCTCCTGGTCCGTGAAGGGGGTCTCGAGGAGGCCGACGTAGAGCATCCCGACGATCTCCCCGTCGGGAGAGGTGAGGGGGCGGTAGCCGCTGCGGTACCAGCTGTCCACCACCCAGGCCCGATCCCGCCAGGTCTCGCCCTGGACCAGCACCGCGTCCGCGACCTCCTCCGAGACCCGGGTCCCCTGGGCCCTGGTGCCTGCGGCCCCGAGGACATTGGTTGCGATCCGGGTGGTGCCAAGGAACAGGGTCACCGTCCCACGGGGTCGTCCATCATACCTGCGGGTCCCAAAGGCCATGTTGCGCAGGGAGTCCACGAGTTCGTCGTTTCCGTTGAGGGCCACGCCGCCGTAGCGCAGCCCCCGGATCTGTCCGCTCGGGCCCATGACCGGTTCCGCGAACCACAGAAAGAGGGCCTCCTCCGTGGCGATCTTGCCCTCCGGCGTAAAGATCGTCATGGACGTACGCAGGGCCTCCCCGCCCTCCGCGGAGAGACGGTCCGGCGAGAGCCGAAGGATCCCTCGCGCGGACTGGCCGGCCAGCGCGCGGCGCAGGATCGGGTCGCGGGTGATGGGTACCGTCGCAGCGAGATCCGTGTAGCCCCCGGCCACGGGGCGACCAGAGACGTCACAGACGTTGAGGATGTTGAGGCCCGCGGCCTTCTTAGCCTTCAGGAGCTGGGCTCCCAATCCGGGCTCATCCAGGCGCAGCCCGGCGGTCCACCGCTCGAAGTCCTTCGCCCGCTCCGCCATCTGTTCGTCGAAGATCGTCGAGACCTGGTCCAGGGCCGTATTGACCCGGTCCTGGACCTCCTCGACCACGCTCTGCCGGATCCTCTCTGTTCCAAAGAAGTATACCGGCACGGAGACGAGGAGCATCAGCGTGATGAGGCCCAGGAAGAGGATGTTTCGAAGTGACATGGACGCTCCTGGAGCTGGTGGAGTGCTCCCTGGCTCCGATACTATCGATCCGCCTGTCCGATTCAAATGGGAAAACAGTGTTGAAAAAGCGCTTGACAGCCCCGTCCCCTGTTGTATGTTTTAGACCAGATGGTCGAACTGGTAGTTTAGACTTTTGGTTCGACCGGGAGGTCATGTCATGCCGAGGCCCAGGTTTCAGAAGCTCCCCGAGGAGAAGAAGCGCGCGATCCTGGAGGTCGCTACGGTGGAGTTCTCTGCGCACGGGTTCCGGGCCGCTTCGTTCAACCGCATCATCGAGAAGGCCGGCTTGAGCAAGGGCGCGATGTACTACTACTTCAACGACAAGGAGGACCTCTTCCTCTGCGTCGTCAACCGGCTCCAGGACGAGATCATGGCCAAGCTCGGGGAGCTCGGTCCCTGTGACGATCCCGACTCTTACTGGCGGGAGCTCCGCGGGCTCTTTGAGCGGGCCGCGGTGAGCAAACAGGAGGACCCGACGATCATTCAGATGGGCATGGCCATGCTCAAGTCCGCCGCGGCCGGGGACACCCAACTCACCTATGATCATCTCTTCGCCAACGTCCATGACTGGATCGAGGCCCTGGTGGTCAAGGGGCAGGAGGTGGGCGCGGTCCGACGGGACGTGCCCGCGTTTCTCATGGTGACCATGCTCTGGGCCGTGAGCGGCGCGGGGGACATGTGGGCGATGCGGAATGTCTCCGAGGAGGCGCTCCTGCAGATTGACTATGAGAAGGCGACGGATTTTTCCATTGACCTCTACCGTCGGATCATGGAACCCGGGGTGGAGATTGGCTTCTTCTGGCCTGTCAACGATTCAGAGGAGGGATGACTATGACAAGGACAATGATGATGATCGCGGCGGCCCTGCTGCTGGCTGCGCCGGCTGCGGCCCAGGACCTGGCACCGCCCGCGCCTGACGCGGCCCTGGCCGTGAAGATTATCGACGACATGGAGACCCGGATGCGGGGCAAGTCCTCCGTGGGCGAGTTCGAGATGTACATCAAGCGCTGGGACCGCACCCTGCGTATGAAGTTCTGGGAGCTATACCCGGACAAGAGCCTCGTGAAGATCACCGCGCCCGCTGAGGATGCGGGCAAGGGCAGCCTCAAGCTCGGCAAGGACCTCTGGACCTATGACCCGAATATCGATCAGGTCCAGAAGATCCCGCCCTCCCTGATGCTGGACTCCTGGATGGGTTCGGACTTCTCCAACGACGACGTCTCCCGCAGCTCCAGCATCAAGCTGGACTACGACGTGGGCGCGCCCGAGGCCGGGAAGATCGGCGAGGTGGTCACCTGGCGGATTACCCTCACCCCGAAGCCCGATAGCCCCGTGGTCTGGGAGAGAGAGGTGGTCGAGGTGGCTCAGGACGACTATCGGCCCCTCCGCCAGGAGTACTACGACGAGAAGGGCCGTCTGGCCCGGGTGATGCTGTTCGACGATTTCCGCCCCCTGACCATCGACGGCGAGGAGCGGCTCTATCCCTATCGCTGGCGCATGGAGAATCACCAGGAGAAGGGGCGCTACACCGAGATGCGGGTCAAAGAGATGGAGTTCAAGGACAAGATGTCCAAGAAGCGCTTCAGCATCCGGGCCCTCAAGAAGGGACGATAGGGGGCGCGCCATGTGGCGATTCCTTGCGTTGACCTGGCGAGACCTCTGGCGGAACCGGCGCCGGACCCTCCTTACGGGGATGGTGATGGTGTTCTCGGTCACGGTGATGGTCTTCTTCATCGGCTTCGGCGACGGCGCACACACGAAGATGATTCGCTCCATGACCGACTCCTTCCTGGGCCACGCGCAGATCCAGGCCGAGGGCTACCTTGAGGACCCGGACCTGGAGAAGAGGCTGAGTCCGGAGCTGGTGGCGAAGATCTCCGAGGCCCTCCCCGGCGTTCCCGGGGTGACGGGCTTCGCGCCCCGGGTGACCACCGGCGGTCTGATCAGCAAAAAGGTTCCCGACCCCGAGGATCCCGAGGATTTCGCTGCCTACAAGTCTATGACCTCCGAGGGGGCCATCGTGGTGGGGATCGATCCGATCCAGGAGCGTAGCGTTACCACCATGGCTGACTCACTGATGGAGGACGATTCAGGGACCCGCTGCCTGCGAGGCTGCCGAGCGGCTCTGGCCGAGGTCTACGCCTCGGATGAGGCGGCCTGTGCGGAGGCCTGCGCAGGTGCTGAGGCCGGCTTTCAGGGTGAGGACTGCGCGGCCACCGCGGCTGCGGTCTGCGACGGGAGCTGTGATCCCGACGACGACCTCTGCGACGACGAGGATTGCCGGACGCGCTTCGCTGACTACTGTGCGCCTGCGCGGTTCCTCCTGGACAAGGATCCCCGGCCGGACAAAGTTCACCGGGGCGAGGTGGTCATTGGCGCGGGTCTGGGTAAGGTCCTGGGCGTGGACGTGGGGGATCGGGTGGCCCTGACCACCGGCGCCGCGGAGGGCCGCAGCTACGGCGCGGTCTTCAAGGTGGTCGGCTTGGTGAAGACCGGCAGCGTGGAGATCAACCGTACCTTCGCGATCACCCATTATGAGAAGCTTGGCGCGGGGCTCGGGATCCCCGGCGCTGCCACCGCGTTCGTCCTGGCCTTGAATGACCTGGACGAGGCCGACGCGTTGGCTGTGGGGGTGCAGGAACGCCTGTCTGGCAACGAGGGGGTCGTGGCGCTCTCCTGGCGGCAGCTCTCCCCGGAGATGGACATCTTCGTGAAGCTCGATCAGGGGGGCCTCCTGGTGATGCTGGCCCTCTTTATCATGATCGTTGGCGTGATCCTGGCCAATGTCGTCACCATGTCGGTGATGGAGCGGACCCGGGAGTACGGCGTGCGCATCGCACTGGGCGAGTCCCCCCGTCGGATCACCATGGGTCTCCTTTCGGAGACCACCCTCCTGTCCTTGCTGTCGTCTGCGGTGGGCGCGTTGATCGGCGGCGCGTTGACCTTCTACTACCAGACCGCAGGCCTGGACTTCGGCATGGGCGAGATGGAGACCAGCGGCGTTGTCCTGGATTCGATCTACAACACGGAGCTCACCCTCTACGGTTTCATCTTCTCCATAGGAATCGTGGTGGGCTTCTCCATTCTCGGCGCGCTGTACCCGGCGTGGCGCATCCGCAGGCTGCGGCCGGTGGACGCGCTCCGCTTCGTGTAAAGGGAGGTTCGAATGTGGTGGACGATGTCGTGGCGGAACCTCTGGCGGAACCGTCGGAGGACCCTCCTGACCATCGCTGCGATCAGCCTGGGGCAGCTGGTGCTGATCACGATGGTCTCGTTCATGTCGGGGATGTTCGAGTTGATGCTGGAGCAGGTGGCCAAGTCCGGGATGGGCCACGTTCAGCTTCATCACCCCGAGTACCTGGAGAAGAAGACCGCTGGGCTCAGCATGCCTGGCGGGGCTGCGATGATCGACGCTGTGGAGCGCGTCGACGGGGTGGACGGGGTGAGCCCGCGCCTCCTGTTCAGCGGCGCGATCCGGTCCAGCACCTCCAGCACCGTGCAGGTTGTGAAGGTCATGGCCGTGGATCCCGAGCGGGAGGGCCGCTTCAGCGCGCTCTCGGACAAGGTGATCGAGGGAGGCTTCGTGACCCCGCCGGAGGGGGCCGGGGATCCCGACGCGCCTGTCAGGGTGCGCAACCGCAAGGGGATCCTCATCGGGGCCAAGCTGGCCCAGCACCTCAAGGTGGAGCTCGGCAGCAAGGTGCGCCTGGATACTGCGGGCTTCCAGGGCGCGACGGTGGCCACTGCGTTCTACGTCACCGGGATCCTGAAGACCGGCTCGGACTCCTTTGACAAGAACATGGTCCTGGTCCCTCTGGTCGCGATGCAAGAGGCCACCGGCGCGGGGGATGTCCTCCACGAGCTGTCGGTGATGGTCTCCGACTCCACGCGGATCGAGGAGGTGACCGCGTCGATCCGCGGCGTGCTGGACCTCCCAGCGGACGGGACCGTGGCCGAGGGAGGCCCCCCGGTGTCGGTGCAGCCCTGGTGGGAGGTGAGCCCGGACATCAAGCAGATGCTCGATCTCTCGGGCACGTACAACGGCTTCCTGTACATGCTGATGATGGTGATCCTCAGCGCGGGGATCCTGACCACGATGTTCATGGTGGTCTACGAGCGGCGCCGGGAGTTCGGGGTCCAGCTCGCGCTGGGGACGAGCCGGGGACGGCTCTTCTGGGGCGTGATGCTCGAGGCCCTCTGGATTGCCCTGGTGGCTGCGGCGGTGGGATTGGTCCTGGGTGCAATCGCCGTGTACTTCCTCAAGGAGTACGGCCTGGACCTGAGCTTCATCGTCGGCGGCTTCGACTTCCAGGGGATGTTCATCGAGAACGTGTACCGGGGCTCCGCGGCTCCGGAGGTCTTCGTCGGTCCCACCATGGTGGTGATTATCGGTACAGTGGTCTTCGCGCTCTGGCCCGCGCTCAAGGTGGCCCGCATGAAGGCCCTCGACGCGATCCACCAGGGCGGACAGGCGTAGGAGGAGTGAGATGAAGGTAGTATCGACCAAGGACGTGACACGGACCTTCCAGCTCGGCGACGTGGCCGTGCGGGCCCTCCGCGGGGTGGACTTCGACTTGGCCCGGGGGGACTTCGCCGCAGTGGCCGGGCCCTCGGGGTCGGGGAAGACCACCCTCTTCAACATTATCGGGGGGCTGGACGAGCCCACGTCCGGGGAGGTCATCGTGGACGGCAGCCCCCTCTCCAGCATGAACCGGAAGGAGCTGGCCCGTCTGCGCCTGGACAAGATCGGCTTCGTGTTCCAGGCCTACAACCTGATCCCGGTGCTCACCGCGTACGAGAACGTAGAGTACCCGCTGATCCTCAAGAAGGTCGGGGCCGCGGAGCGGAAGCAGCGGGTCGAGGCGCTCCTGGAGGCCGTGGGCCTCAAGGACATGATGCACCGCCGCCCCGCGCAGATGTCCGGGGGGCAGCAGCAGCGGATCGCGATCGCGCGCTCCCTGGTCTGCGACCCCGTGGTGGTCCTGGCCGACGAGCCCACCGCGAACGTGGACTCGGAGACCGGCGCGGATCTTCTCGAGCTCATGCGACGGCTGAACGAGGAGAAGGGGATCACCTTCCTGTTTTCCACCCACGATCCCGCGGTGATGGAGGCGGCCCGACGCCTCATCCGTCTCAAGGACGGGCGGATCGTCTCCGATGTGCGTCAGGGCGACGCGCCCGCGGCGGGCTAAGACCATGTGGCGGTTTATCGCCGTCTCCTGGCGGGACCTCTGGCGCAACCGGCGCCGGAGCCTCCTGCTGGGCATGGTCATGATGTTCTGCGTCTGGATGATGCTTTTCTCCGCGGGGCTGGTGGACGCGGGCATGGATAAGATGATCATGGGCATGACCGAGGCTGGCCTCGGACACGCCCAGGTCCAGCACAGGGAGTACCGGGAAGACCCGGGCCTTCAGAACCGTCTCGAGCCCGACGCGCTGGAGGCAGCAATGGCCGCGCTGGAGGAGACCCCCGGCGCGGCGGCCTGGACCCCGAGGATCCAAACCGGGGGCCTGCTCAGCAAGCGCCTCCCCGAGCCTGAGGACCCCGACGACCTCGACGCGTATCGCACCATGACTTCCGAGGGGGCCGCGGTGCTGGGCGTGGATCCGGACACGGAGCGGCTGGTCTCGGTTTTCGCTGACTCCATCGTCGCGGACGACCCCGAGGACCGCTGTCGGAGGGGCTGTGTTGCCGCGCTCGCAGAGGTCTGGTCTACGGACCCTGTGGCCTGCGACCGGCTCTGTGCGGAGGCCAACCGGGGCTTCCAGGGGGTGTCCTGTCGGGCAGCGGCCGCGCCTCTCTGCGCGGATCGATGCCCCGCGGACGATGAGTTCTGTGAGCCTGAGGCCTGCGAGGAGATCCTGGCGGACCACTGCGAGCCCGCGCGGTTCCTGAGCGCTGAGGATCCGGCCCCCGATGAGCGGTACCGCGGCGAGATCATCGTGGGTGCGGGCCTGGCCGAGGTCCTTGGCGTAGGGGTGGGGGATCGTGTCGCGCTGACCACCGGCGGGACCCAGGGGCGGAGCTTCGGTGCGCTCTACCGGGTGGCCGGCCTCATGAAGACCCAGAGCGTGGAGGTCAACCGGACCTTTACCTTGACCCACAGGGACAAGCTCGGCGCGGGGCTCGGGATCCCCGGCGCGGCCACCGCGCTGGTGGTCACCGTGGACGACCTGTCCCGCGCAGAGCTCTTCGCTGCCCGCCTGGACGAGGCGCTGGACGGCGAGGATCCCATGGTCGCGCTGGCTTGGTCCCAGCTTGCCCCGGAGCTCAGGGGTTTCGTCGCGATGAAGAAGGGGGGCAACAAGGTCATGATGGCCCTCCTGGTGATGATTGTCGGGGTGATCCTGGCCAACGTGGTCACCATGTCCGTGCTGGAGCGAACCCGGGAGTACGGGGTGCGCATGGCCCTGGGGGAGTCCCCGGCGCGGTTGGGCCTCGGCGTCCTCACCGAGATGTTGCTCCTGGTGTTCCTGGCCATTGCGGCGGGGGGCGCGCTGGGAACCGGGGTGAACCTCTACTTCTACGAGGTCGGCCTGGACATGGGCATCGGCACCATCGAGGCCAACGGCGTCCTGGTCGAGACCATCTACCATCCCAAGGCGACCTTCGGGAGCTTCCTCTGGGCCGCGGGGACCGTCGCTGGCTTTGCTGTGGCTGGCGCTCTCTACCCCCTGTGGAGGATCCGCAGGATCCGCGTGGTGGACGCGTTGCGGTTCAGCTGAGGATCCAAGGAGTTGCCATGAATGCACGAATCGTGGCCCTGGCCGTTCTCCTGCTCGCCGTGGCAGCGCCTGCGCGCGCGGGCGAGCTCTGGGAGAGCGAGGACGGCGACTGGGCCTGGGAGGGGGGCGGCTTCCTCAAGGCCCAGGGCATGGGCATGGGCTTCCGGGGCATCAAGCTGTACAAGGGGCTCACCGGCGCGGATCGCGCAGGGATGCAGACCACGAAGCTCCGCCTCGGCACCGACCTCTACTGGCGGGATCTGCGGATCGGCGCGCAGTACGAGGCGCGCATGACCGTCCTCTCGAAGGGGATGGACTTCGGCGCAACCATGCCCGGCTTCGGCAGCACCCAGTCCGATCGCCCGCGCCTCTGGTCTATCCCAGACGTGGACAGCGACGGCCTCCTCCTCCAGAACGATCTGGATCGGTACTACTTCAAGGCCGCGTTCGGCCCCGTGGACCTGACCCTGGGTCGCCAGGCGATCTCCTGGGGGAGCGCCTGGTTCTGGAAGCCGACGGATCGCTGGAGCCCCTTCTCTCCCATGGACATCGACCCCGACGTGAAGCGCGGCGTGGACGCTGCGAGGGCAGAGCTGTACCTGGGCCCGCGCACGAGCCTGGACCTCATCACCAGCTTTGAGCGCCACGAGGACACGGACCGGGAGTGGTGGGTCCACGGCGGTGCCCGGCTCCGCACAGGCTTCGCGCACTGGGACCTGGCCGTCTCCCTGGCCCGCTTCCAACTCTCAAAGGACGGCAACTGGATGGCAGGCCTGGAGTTCACCGGTGAGCTGGGCAAGGTCGGGGTTCGCGGCGAGGTCGCGGCAAACGTGGACGAGGACTTGGAGGACTGGGACATCCAGGGCGTCGTGGGTGCGGACTACCACTTCCCCTTCAAGCTTACCTGCGCAGGGGAGTTCTTCTACAACGGCTACGGCACCGACGATACCAGCGACTACACTTCGTTCTACTTCGATCCAGTCGACCCGACGGTCTCTCCGCTCAAGTCTGAGCGGCTCCTCCGGGGTGAGGCCTTCAACATCGGCCGCTACTACCTGGGCCTCAGCCTCAGCCAGGAACTCCATCCCCTGGTCCACCTCTCCCTCTCCTCGATCACCAACCTCCTGGATCCCTCGGGCATGCTCATCGCGGGGCTCCAGTGGTCCGTGGTCCAGGACGCAAAGATCAAGGCCGGCGCGATGATCCCCATCGGCAAGAAGCCCTCGGGCTTCAACATCGAGACAGAGTACGGCGCCATGCCCATCGCGGGCTACGTCGTGATGAAGCTGTCGTTCTGAGGTCAAACGATAGGTAGCGCAACGCGTCATTCGTCTTTACTTCGGGACCGCTAGTGACGATACTTGTACGTAGACAACCCTGGGAGGACGCTATGACCGATGAGACCACCTACCACATAGACTTTGACACCCTCCAGCGCTTCATGGTGGATGTCTTCCTGGGGCAGGGGGTGCCTCGGGAGGATGCTGAGGTCTGCGCTGAGGTGCTGATCACCTCGGACAAGCGGGGCATTGACTCCCACGGCATCGGGCGGCTCAAGACCATCTACTATGATCGTATCAAGCTGGGGATCCAGAACCCGGTTACCAACTTCGAGATTGTGCGGGAGGGACCAACTACCGCGGTGATCGACGGCCACGACGGCATGGGCCACACGATCGGCAGGCGCGCGATGCAGATGGCCATCGACAAGGCGAAGAAGTTCGGCACTGCCATGGTCGTCGTGCGGAATTCTACCCACTACGGCATCGCCGGCTACTTCGCCCTCCAGGCAGCGGAGCAGGGCTGCATCGGTATCACCGGCACCAACGCTCGCCCCTCCATAGCGCCTACCTTCGGCGTGGAGAATATGCTGGGAACCAACCCCCTGGTCTTCGGGATGCCATCCGACGACGAGTTCCCCTTCTGCATCGACTGTGCGACTTCCGTGACGCAGCGAGGCAAGATCGAGGTCTATGACCGCGCGGGCAAGGACCTGCCCGAGGGCTGGGTCATCGGCTCCGACGGTTCGACGCGGACAGACACGAAGCAGATCCTCGTGGATCTGGTCAAGGGCACAGCGGCCCTGACGCCCCTCGGTGGCATCGGCGAGGACACGGGCGGCTATAAAGGCTACGGGTACGCAACCGTGGTGGAGATCCTCTCATCCGCGCTTCAGCAGGGCTCCTTCCTCAAGGGGCTCCTCGGCTTCGAGGACGGTAAGCGGGTCCCCTACCGTCTGGGCCACTTCTTCCAGGCCATCGACGTGGAGGCCTTCTGCGACCTCGATGATTTCAAGAAGACCACTGGCGAGATTCTGCGCGCAATGCGGACATCGAAGAAGGCCCCGGGCCAGGAGCGGATCTACACAGCGGGCGAGAAGGAGCACCTCGCCTGGCTGGATCGCAAAGACCGCGGCGCACCGATCAACAAGGTTCTCCAGGAGAATATGGACACCATGCGTGCTGAGCTGGGTCTGACCAACTACGTCTTCCCCTGGGACTGATCTTTTCAGCGAACAAAGCGGCCCCAAGCCCGTTCCGTCGTTCCTGTGTGTTATCCTCATAAACGCACGTGTCAAAAAGGAGCAGGGAGATGGGCAATCGCAGACGCGACCGAAAGGAGGACTCCCTCGGATGGATCCTCCTGAGCAACCTGAAGTTCGGACCGACGGCGGAAGCAGAGGAGACCCAGATCCTGTCGGAGCTTCAGAGCGCGTTGCAGGACGAGACCGCTCACTTGCCCGCCATACGACTGATCCTACTGGCCGGCAGCCAGACGCTGGACGGTTCCCCGGAGGCATTCAGGAGAGCATCGAGCTTCCTCGATGACCTGCGCTCCTGGCTGCCGGAAGGGGATACTGCGGCCGTTGTCGCTGTTCCAGGGCCGCTGGACCGCACCGAGCCGGAGACCGCCTATCGACAGCAGCTCCGGATCTTCAAGGACTGGGATGATTTGGACGACGTTGATGTCGCAGACGCTCGAAAGGAGTTGCTCGAAGACCAAAACCTATCCCTGGTGGCGCCCCTGTTTCGCACATGGACAGAATGGTCTGAAGGGCTTTCGCCTCCCTCGCCGCACGGGTGGCGCTGGAAGCCCGGGTTCCTGCCGGGAGACGGGGCAGGGGTCTTCCAGGTGGAGGGGCATCGTCTCGGGATCGTTGCGCTCAACTCAGCGTGGCGGTGGGATCCCCGCAAGGCGATTGAGAACTGCGTCCCCGCGGTTGCCCCGGAACAACTCCAGGCTGCCCTGCATGCGCTCGATGCCAGTCGCCCCAACCGACTCTCCAACCTGGACAAGGCGGATCGCTGGTTCTTTCTGACGCATCATGGGCCGGCGATGATCA
>CAYOTU010000011.1:0-19940 GCA_964406905.1 uncultured Myxococcales bacterium
GATGCTGAGGAGTTCATCGAGGATTGGCAAAGGCAGGCGAGGGCCGTCGGGAGTCCCCCACTCACCGCCTATAGCCCCCAGCACACGATGGGGCGGACCTCGATCCAGGGAGCCCGACTCTTGAAGAAGACGACTCTCCAACCCGGCTGGGCTGCAGTGATGCCCGATAGTCCGATGACGTAAAGTCCAACTCTCCTCGCTGAGTCCATGGTCGAGATCTCCTTTGTGCTCGGCGTTGGTCTGAGGGTTGAGCAGTTCTGCTCCTGGGGGGAATGCCACTGCCTCTGGATGACATGTGCCGACGTCTGCTGTGACGAAGGCCAGGTCTGTTTCGAGGGTTCGTGCTGCACTCCAGTATGCGCCGAATGCGGTGTCTCCAATGGCTGCGGAGCTTGGTACGAGCCGTGCACCTGGCTGCCCGTCCAGGAAGAGTTCCTGTGGATGGGTTACTATCCTTACACCGAGCAGGCCCTAGAAGACCTGGCCCAGGAGATGGGAGACGCATTCAGCATGCGGAGGGAACTGCGGTGCCTGTTCCGAAAGTGGTTCTTGCATGGTCGCTTGCGGTGTACCATTCGAATCGGAGGTGTCGACTCGCTGGGCTGGCGGGTGCTACAATTACTGTAGAGGGAGACGCCAATGAGGGAGACCAGTGGCGACACCATGCTGAGTAACAGCGACGAGAATTCGGAGTTCGAAGTGGTGGAAGAGAGACCGTGTTGATACCTGCCAAGCCCAAGATCTACCATATCTTCCACATTGACCGGTTGCCCTCGATCATTGCCGATGATCGGCTCTGGTGTGAAGCGGAGGTTCTTCGGCGTTCATCACCGGGCACGACCATCGGCATGAACCAGATCAAGCAACGACGGCTCAACGAATTGACCCTGAACAGCCATCCGGATTTGTATGTAGGCGACTGTGTGCCCTTCTACTTCTGTCCGCGATCCATCATGCTTTTCTTGATTGAGCAGGCTAATCACCCCGAATTGACCTATCGCGGCGGGCAAGGACCGATTGTTCATCTGGAGGCAGATCTGCGACAGACTGTCGCCTGGGCGGTAGAGCACGGTCAACGCTGGGCCTTTACTCCATCTAATGCCGGTGCCCGCTATTTCAAGGATCGGCGAAACCTTGCGCAGTTGAACGAGATTGATTGGGATGCAGTGCAGGCTGTGAACTGGCGGCAATGCAAAGAAGGCAAGCAGGCGGAGTTCCTGATCGAGGGACATTTTCCATGGGAACTGGTCTCGCGTATCGGCGTGCTGTCATCACGGGTCTCCGTTCAGGTAAACACTGCCCTGCAAGTCGCCGTCCACAGACCACCTGTCGTGATTAGCCCCGCTTGGTATTATTGATGGAGGCGGAGAGTCCCATGATTGCATTCAAGACAGGCAACATACTCACCGAGGACGCTGAAGCCCTGGTCAACACTGTCAACTGCATCGGCGTCATGGGACGCGGCATAGCGCTTCAGTTTAAAAAAGCCTTCCCCGCTAACTTCAAATCCTACGCTGAGGCCTGCAATCGAAACGAGGTGCAGCCAGGGAAGATGTTGGTCTCCAGAACTGGTCAACTGACGAATCCACGCTTCATCATCAATTTTCCAACCAAGCGCCACTGGCGGGGAAAAAGCCGGATGGAGGATATCGACACAGGCCTCGTCGCATTGGTAGAGGAGATTCGGTCGTTGAACATCCGGTCGATAGCGATTCCACCGCTCGGCAGCGGGTTGGGCGGATTGAGTTGGCCTGAGGTGCGACCACGCATCGAGGCGGCGCTGCGGCAATTCAGCGACCTGAAGGTCATTGTCTTCGAGCCCGGCGGCGCGCCAGCAAACGCGGCGGTGAACCGTTCGACAGATGTGCCCAAAATGACACCGGGGCGAGCGGCGTTGGTAGGGTTGATGCACCGCTATCTTGGCGGCTTGCTGGATCCCTTCGTGACACTGCTGGAGGTGCACAAACTCATGTACTTCATGCAGGCAGCGGGCGAGACATTGCGGCTGAAGTTCACGAAGGGGCACTACGGACCTTATGCCGAGAATCTCCGGCATGTACTGATCCACATCGAGGGACATCTGGTGTCGGGCTACGCGGATGGTGGCGATGCACCTGACAAGCAGTTGAAGCTGGTGCCGGGCGCGCTTGAGGACGCGCATGCTGTACTCAAGAACCAGGCGTCAACCCAAGCACACTTGAACAAGGTCAGCGATCTGCTTGAAGGATTCGAGTCACCATTTGGCCTGGAGCTGCTGTCAACTGTTCATTGGATCGTCAGCGAGGAGTTGGACCAATCCGTGGATGACGTCGTGGAGAGAACCTACGCCTGGAACGCCAGGAAAAAGAAGTTCTCCCGTCGCCAGATTGAGCTTGCGATCGGTGTGCTCTCTCAGAAGAATTGGATCGACAGCTTGACCGTATCGGGCCAGACATGACTTGTAGCTCTTCAAAATAGGATCCGCGTTCCTGTAGCTCTTCATGATTGACGCCCTCGTAAAAAGTCCAGACTGCGCCCGCCAACGGATCGACACGATGGATCCCGCGTGAGATCATGGCCGTCCTCCCCCGGGAAACGACTACAGGGCGAACGAGGGCATCGATGTTTGTACCCACCGACCGGCAGAAGTCACTTCTTGAGTGCCAGTTCCTGCTGCCACCAGAAAAGGCCACGCGTCTGAGGAAATCGTGGGCCGCTCCTTTCCGCGAGTGCGTCCTTCCTCTCCCCATAACGCGACGGCTGGCGATGGCGGCGGTGGCGCCCGCGTGAGAGGGCGGTGAACACCTGGACGGCTACGACAACCAGTAGGATTTCCATGCCCTTGAGGATCATGCCCGATGTTCACTTGGGCAAGTAAAGTGGCCAGCGCGCTAGTTTTTGCGGATCACGGGGGAGTCTACCGCACCCAGCGGTTCGTGGACCCGCCAGCGGGCAAAGTCCTGACGGACTGACCCCCCAAAGAATTCTCCTTGTAAAAAGGAGAAAAATACCGTATATTCTCCTTATCAAAAGGAGAAGCTGGCCAATGAACAATGGAATGTCCTCTGTGCTCAAGCGGGTCCTGACAGAGAAGCTGGCGGATTCGCTGACTGAACCCCTTGCCGACCTCACACCGCGCAGTGTTTGCGGCGCAGCCGGTCTGCCCGGCAAGGCCACCGCGGTGGTCGGTGTGCGGCGGGCAGGCAAAACCACGTACCTGCACCAGTTGCGTCGGGAGAGATTGGAGCAGGGTGCTATGCGGGATCAGCTTCCCTACATCAACTTCGAAGACGAACGACTGGCAGACCTGACCGCGGCTCAACTCGGCTACCTGCTGGAAGAACATGGGCGGCGCTGCCCGGAGGCCTATGAACGCGGTTCCATCACTTGGTACCTCGACGAAATCCAGGTCGTGCCGGGCTGGGAACGCTTCGTCCGCCGACTGCTCGATGCCAACGCCTACAAAGTGATCGTGACCGGATCATCGGCGGCCCTCCTGTCCCGCGAGATAGCGACCGCGCTGCGGGGGCGTGCCTGGGAGGTCCCAATCTACCCGTTCAGCTTTGCCGAGGCCAGTACTCACCACGGCTGGGCGGTCCCGGTATCTCCCGGCTTCCTCGGGGCGAAGGACCGGGCCCGAGTCGAGAGGCACTTCATGGAATGGCTCGTCGTCGGCGGTTTTCCTGAGGCGCAGGGCGTCTCTCCCGGTACGCGACAACAGCTTCTTCGTGACTACGTGGATGTCGCGATGTTACGTGATGTCGTGGAGCGCCATGGGGTAAGAAACATTTCCGGCCTGCGCTGGCTGGTGCGGCACCTGCTCGGCAACGCTGCAGCATCCTTCAGCGTTGAGAAATTCTATGCAGCGCTCAAGAGCCAGGGATTGGCCATCTCGAAGGACACCGTCCATCAACTGCTCAGTCATCTCACGGACTGCTTTCTCGTGCGAATCGTGTGGATGGAGTCCGCATCCGAACGCCAACGGATGGTGAACCCGCGCAAAGTCTATCCGGTGGACCCGGGGTTGATCCCGGTATTCGATCGGAGCGGGCGCAGCAACCTCGGACATGCCCTCGAAACCGCCGTGCTGATCGAGTTGGAGCGGCGCCGACTCGATGTGACGTACGTCCGCACGAAATCGGGCCATGAGGTCGACTTCCTCGCTCGTAACGCAGACGGAACGGCAGACCTCATCCAGGTCTGCGCCGACGCCAGCGATCCGGAGACAGCAAAGCGAGAGCTACGCTCGCTGCTCGATGCAGGAAAACAGCATCCGAACGCACGCAAACGGCTCCTCACTCTGACAAGGGACGGCGCCCCCGGCAAGACACCATCCGATGTACACGTTCAGCCGGCCTACGAGTGGATGCTGGCGAAAAATCTAGGGGCCGGCTAAGTCATCCTCTTCTGGGGGAATCGCCAGGAGTGTGGACTCCTGAGTGTCCTCCTCCACGAAGGGTACGAACTCCTCGTCCTCCTCGTCTCCTTCGACGTAGCGGGCGAGGATCACGGTGACGTTATCTGAGCCTCCGGCGTCCACTGCGGCCTTGATCAGGCGATCTGCGGCATCCTGGAGGCTGTCGGTGGTGGAAAGGATTCCTGCGATCCCGTCGTCGGTCAGCTCGTTGGTGAGGCCGTCTGAACACAGGACGAAAGTCTCCCCCGGAGCCGGCACGATCACGGTCATGTCCACCTCCACGTCCCCGGTCTCCCGGCCCCCGAGAGCCCGTGCCACCAGATGCTTGATCGATCCGAGGGATTTCTGCTGGTCCCGGGTGAGCTGGTAACGTCGCTTGATATCCTCGACCACGGTGTGGTCGGTGGTGATCTGGATCAGGCGTTCGTCCATGAAGCGATAGGCTCGGCTGTCACCCACATGCGCGACGTATACCTGGCCGTCAGCGAAGAGCAGCGCAACCACAGTGGTCCCCATAATCGAGGGACCACCGGGCCTGCGCCAAGCAGCGTCCACGACACCGCGGTGCGCGTACTGGATGCTGCTCACGAGCCGGCAGGCGTGCTGGTCGTGGATCCAGGTGGCGATGTGGGGCCAGGTGCCGCCCTCCGCTGACTCTGTCCGGCGGAAAAATTCGGAGATGGAGTCCACAGCGATCCGGCTGGCCTCGGCCCCTCCCTCGTGCCCACCCATGCCGTCCGCGACCACGTAGAGATGCTCAGCGGGCACCACGCGGAACGAATCCTCGTTCCGCTCTCTGACCCTTCCCACATGAGTGCTGCCGCCGTGCTCGATCTTCATATTTGTTGTTATACCACTTCTGCCGTGACTCTAGTCTACGACGTTCTCTGTACCGGGAGTGCCCAAGTTGGCTGTGTCCCCCCAGGCGGTTGTCGCCAGGGCCCAGTTGCCCCCTGAGTTGTTGTCCAGGTTCGGGTGAATCAGGGAGAGAGACGCGCCGGAAGCGCCAGGCCAGCTCAGGCCCTCAGCGTACTCGACCCGGTCCAACTCCACCCCGTACTTGTCCATAAGGATCACCTCGTCAGCGGTGTTGTCGAGCTGGAAGATCGCATAAGGAAGCAGGTAGTCGATCTCCACGCCGCCGTTCTCGCTCTCGTAGAAGTTCATGCCGAAAACGAAGTAGTCCCCCGCTCCCACCATCAGCGGGCCGCCATTCTGGATGATATGCATGTTCCCGCCATCATCGGCCAGACGAAAGCCGTTGATGTCGATGTCATCACCCGTCGCGTTGAAGATCTCCAACCACTCGCCCTTGTCATCCTGCACGCCGTCCGCCGGGTCGTACATGATCTCTGTGATCACCAGGTCCGAATCAGGCTCCGACGGGATGTCCGGTATGACGTACTCGTCCGGCGAGACCGTATCCTCCGGCGGAACATAGGTGTCCTCCGGGGCCGTGTCCTCCGGCGGAACGTAGGTGTCCTCGGGTGGGACGTAGGTGTCCTCGGGTGGGACGTAGGTGTCCTCCGGCTGCGTGATAACGTCCTCGGTCGGTTCAGGGCCCATGTCCGGCGGGGGTCCGCCCCCGGTCTCCTGCATGTCCCCGGCCTTTCGGGGCATGAGGACCCGCGCACCTCCCCGCCAGGTCATGACTCCGCGGATGTAGTCGAACTGGTCCCCCACTTCCCGGGAGTCCGTACCGCCTGTCATGTACGGGAGAAGGTAGTCGTTGCCCACTCGAAGGACACCGTCCACCTCGAACTGGCCGAGGTCACTGCCCTCCGCCTCGTCGGGGTTCGCGTCCGTGACCGTGACTCCCTCGACCTCCACGAAGACCCCCTCGAAGGACTCAGCGTCGTCGCCGGTGAGGGCCTGGGGTGTAACCAGGACGGGACTGTAGGGCGCACCCACCGGACCTGCGATTTTCACGCTGGAGGCCCAGAGGACCGTGAGGCACTTAGCCTCCTTGTGGTCCGCGACCACGTCCACTTCCATGCCCGCCTCGAGCGCGGGCATCGCGTCCTGGGCGAACGCTACCAGGGCCCCGTGCCAAACGCCGCCGCCCGGGTCCTCGACGTAGAAGCCGTCGTACTTGATTCCGCTCGTCTGGTAGGGGAAGGGCGGCGCTGTGACCACGAGGCCCTTGAAGGTCAGATCCGTCGCGACGAGTTGGGAAGCAAAAGGGACACCGCAGGTCTTGCTCTCCGGCGCCTCCTGGACAGCGGCGACGCTCGTGGCAGGACCCGCCGTGTCCGGCCCCTCCGTGATGTCGTCTTTCGAGTCCGGTGGGACCTCCGCGTCGGTCAACCCGGGCACGTCAGAGACAGCGTCCCAGAGCTGAAACCGGATCTCGTCACCCACGTCGCCTGGGTTCGCCGTGCCGTCGCCGACGATCTCACCGGGTGTAGCGTTATCACCCCCGCCGGAGTTGGCGTTGCCCTCGTCGCATGCGACGAGGGCCAGTCCGGCCACTATCCACAGGGCCATCAGGTATCTCATGGTGTGCCTCCCTGGGGATGACTCTAGCAGATCTGTGATCAGTTCGAAAGGAAGTGCAGGAGTGCCTGGAGCCCCGCGGCCCCAGGCGCGCCGTCGTTGCCCTTGGAGTCGCCGCCGCTGCCGCCGCTGCCGCCGCTGCCGCCCAACTCCACTTCGTTGTACTGCATGGCCGTTTGGGCCGCTGTCCCTGCGGCCGAAGGGCCGTAGACAAAGAGGCCCACCTCGGGACCGCCACAGCCGCCGCCGCCACCACCACCCGCACCGCCGTTGCCGCCGTGGCCGCCATTGCCGCCCTCGCCGACGCACCACATGCTGTAGTCGCCCGAACCGTCAATACCTCCGTCGCCGCCGTAGCCGCCGGTGCCGCCCACGCCGCCGGCGCCGCCAGCGCCGCCACCGCCGCCGGTTCCGGTGATCAGGGCATTGCCCACGATCTCAGGCCAGCCTGGGTAGGCCTGGCCCCAGGTCAGGAAGATCGTAAAAGCGCCGCCCCCGCCGCCGCCGCCGATCCCTCCGGTGGCGCCGCAGCCGCCGCTGCCACCGCCGCCGCCGCTGCCGCCCACGTCGGAGCCCTGGTTGGTCTCTTCGCAGCCGTAGACCTCGACGCCACCGGCCGCGCCGCCCCCCCCGCCGCCTGCACCGTAGGCCCCGGTCCCGCCGCCAGACGACTTCGACGAAGTCCAAAGCCCGCCGACCACAAAACCGCCCTGCAGGGAGCAGCCCGCACCAGCGGCTCCGTTTGCGCCGGGGGTGCCGTTCTTGCCGTTCTTGCCGCCGCTGCCACCGAGGGCCACGTGGCAGTAACTACAATTCATCATATCCCAGCCGCAAAACATCCCGTTGTCCATCACCGTATGGATCGAGTCCAGACCGGGCACGCCCCCCGCACCGCCGCCCCCTGTGGGGAGACCGCTGTCGCCCTGCTCCTGGAGCCCGGGTTCCTGGTGCTCCTCCACGGGGCAGGAGTCGATAGCGCCCCACTCGTCAAAGTCGGGACAGACGGCGGTCCCGCCCACGCCGCCCGCTACGGAGATCCCGCCACATGTCTTGGCGCCGCCCGGCCCGCCGGTCTGGCTGTTGACGGCGGAGCATTGGCTCCCAAAACCCACGTCATAGGCCCACTTCCCGGCGATACCTAGAAAGCCGTCGGAGCCGTGATCCCCGGGGTCACCGGACTCAGCGTCCCCGCCCGCGCCGCCAAGGATCAGGTTGTCCGCAATTCGGAGCCCAGGCCCGACGTCCCGCGCGTAGACAGCGTAGGACGACGCATCCGGCTCGGTGACGACGGGGCCCATAATCGTGCAGCCCTCGATCGACGTCACGCCCGCGCCCAGGCCCACGGCCACAGCGGTAACGGTCCCCGGGGTGCCGGGACCTGGGATCCCGGGAAACAGGATCGACTCGTTGACCTCGAAGTCCCTCACGGAGAAATCCAGCGTGAAGCCACAGAAGACCCGCACCCCCTCATGGAGGTGCGCGCCACCGAAGAAATCACCGCCGGTCACGTAGACGTGGCCCTTGCCCGCATTCTCGGCCCGCTCGAGGCCCTTGGCCACGGTGCGCACGGGCAACTCCGGGGTCCCGGGGTTCCCGTCCAGGCCGGTCACGGACACGAAGATAGCGTTCTCCGGTTCCCCGTCGATGCCATCGCAGTTCTGGTCCACGCCGTCTGGCGGATCCTCTTCACTGATGAAGGGGCACTCACAGCCGTTCTCCTCGTCGCCGTCCACGTCCACCCAGCCCGGCGCGCAGACCATGCCGCAGGCGGGCCCCGCAACGTCGTCCACCAGGCAGGCGCCGAATGCCTGGGGAAAGACCATAACCGTACAGTCATTCTCGCAGAAGCCGCAGTTCTGGTCCCCGGTGTAGAGGCCGGTGACCGGGTCCCGGAAGCCATCGTCAACGTCACCGTCGCAGTCATTGTCCACGTAGTCGCAGATCTCAGGCATGGGCTCCGCAGCGGTGCAGAACCAGCCGGCCACGCCCTCGCAGATCAGCACGCCCACGCAGGTGCCGATCCCCGGCACGGTGTTGACGCAGGGCTCGTCCTCGGGGAGGCCCTCGTCGATCAGGTTGTTGCAGTTCTCGTCGATGCCGTTGCACTCCTCGGGGAGGGGCACCGCCGCGTCGCAGGGCCCCCAGCCCATCTCGGTGCAGATCTCCTGACCCATGCACGCGCCGTATTCGTTGAGCACCTGGCAACCCCGGATCTGACCCAGGGTCTCGGGGGTACACTCGCATGACCCCGACACGGGCTCGCAGACCCCGTCCCCGTGCCCGACGTCCACAATGCAGTTGTAGCCGTCCGGGCACTCCGGCGGACAGAGCGGGAAACAGTACTTCGCCGCCTCCAGGGTGGTGCAGATCCCCCCGGCGCAATCGTCGTCGGTCTCGCAGGGCACGCAGGCCAAGCCCCCCGCGGGCTCGCAGGTCTTGCCGTCGGTGGAGATGAAACCAGGGTCACAGTTGCTGACAAAGCACTCCGGCGGGGTCACCGAGAGGCTGCAGAAGGAGTCCCCGTGCTCGACCTCGCATGCCACGCCGCAGTCGCCGCAATGCTCGTTCCCGAAGTACCACTCCCCGACCTTGAAGTCCTCGTCCACGTCGCCGTCGCAGTCGTTGTCCAGATAATCGCAACTCTCCGGCTCAGCCAAGCCTGCGTCGCAGATCCAGCCCTTCGAGGGTTCGCAAACGGCCTCGCCGACGCAGGCGCCGACATCGTTCGCCGACGCACAGGGGAGCGCTGTCCCAGCATCCTTGGAGGAGCAGGCGCAAACCCCGTCAGGAGGCGCGCAGAAGGCCCCCTCGGGCAGGTCCCGGCAGGTCAGGCCGTCAGGGCATGACTCCCCTCCCGCTGCGCAGGATGCCAGACAAAGCATGACGCCGTCCACCGCTACGCAGGTCCCAACGCAGGATCCGTCGGGTACGCAGGGGAGGCAGAGGCCCTCGGGCGGCTCCACAACATCGGCCCCCACGTCAGCGTCGCCGCCCGCGCCGTCGCCGACACCATCAAGCTGTCCGCTGACATCCAGGATATAGGACCCCGGCGGGGACGAGGGACATCCAACAAGAAACAACACCGCAGCAAGGGCGGTGAGCACCGGATAGCGCAGGGCAAAGCGCATGGTTCATCTCCTCCCATCGGAGTTCTTCGAGCGGGAGCATTGTACAGACTTCGGGAACTCTTCCGCAACTCCGACCAAATATCCGGCTTGGTTGCGGGTCGGGTCAAGAAAAATCAAGTTCCGGATGAACGACTATGGTAATAGAAACAGACGGCTGTAGGCTGCGAACCACCACCGGAGCGAGGGGACAGCATGGACATCAAAGGGATGAAGAAACGCCTGGAGCAGGACCACCGCCCATGCTGGGAGCGCATGGACGATGACGTAAAGCGGGCAGCGGAGGGGTATGCCACCCGCTACCGGGACTTCCTGGACAGCGCCAAGACCGAGCGGGAGGGAGTCGAGACCGTGATGGACATGGCCCGGGGCGCGGGCTACGTCCCACTGGTCGGGGCTGATCCCCGGAAAAAAGCGGACAAGTGCCTCTGGACCTGGCGGGGAAAAATGGTGGCCCTGCTGCGCATGGGGCGTAACCCCGCTGCGGAGGGCCTGCGGATCGTGGCCGCACACCTGGACTCCCCCCGTCTGGACCTGAAACCCAACCCCCTCTACGAAGCCCAGGGGATGGCTTGGTTGAAGACCCACTACTATGGTGGGATCAAGAAATACCAATGGGTCACCACGCCCCTGGCCCTCCATGGGGTCGTGATCCGCGCGGACGGCACCCACGCCCGGTTCCACATCGGAGAGGAGCCCGGCGACCCCGTGTTCACCATCACCGACCTCCTGCCCCATCTGGCTGCAAAGGCCCAGGGCGAAAAGCGGGTGTTCCAGGCGATCCCCGGGGAGAAGCTGAACATCCTCTTCGGAGGCAACCCCGTTGGAACAGAGGAGGATGGGAAAAATCGGGTGAAGCTGGCAATCCTCGACCTCATGTCCCGGGGCTTCAAGCTCACCGAGGCGGATCTCGTGAGCGCTGAGCTGGAGATGGTGCCCGCCGGGCCCTCCCGGGAAGTGGGCTTGGACCGGGCCTTCATCGGCGGCTACGGTCAGGACGACCGAGCGTGTGCGTTCGCTGCGGTGGACGCGCTCCTGTCCATGGATGAACCCGAACATTGCGCTATGGTGCTGCTCTTCGACAAAGAGGAGATCGGCAGCGACGGGGACACCGGCGCGAAGAGCCGAATCCTGGAGCTGCTGGTTGCGGACGCGCTGCGCATGAGCGGTGAGATGATCGAGGGCGACACGATCCTCCGGACCCTTTCACGGAGCCAGGCGATCTCCGCAGACGTCACCGCGGGCATCGACCCGAACTGGGAGTCGGTCCACGATCCTCTGAACGACGCGCGCATGGGCAAAGGCATCTGCCTGACCAAATACACGGGCAGCCGGGGCAAAGCAGGGGCCAACGACGCACACGCTGAGTTCGTAGGCAGAATCCGCAGGGCCTGGGACGACGCGGGCGTCATCTGGCAGGCGGGGGAAATGGGAAAGGTGGACGAGGGCGGCGGCGGCACCGTGGCCAAGCATCTGGCAGCCCTCGGAATGGAGGTGGTGGACGCGGGGCCGCCCGTCCTGTCCATGCACAGCCCCTTCGAGATCGCGCACAAGGCCGATTTGTGGATGACTCGTCTTGCCTGCGAGGCCTTTCTGAAGGAATAGAGACAACGCGGACGGCGTTGCAAATCCTTGGCTCAATTGCTATCTTCCCCGCCGGCGCAGGAGGAACTACATGGGTGCTGGGCTCCAGACAACTGCTTACTTCATCCTCCTTCTCGGAGGGTTGATCTTCTTCCACGAACTGGGCCACTTCCTTGTGGCGCGGCTCATGGGGGTCCGGGTGGAGAAATTCTCCATCGGCTTCGGCCCAGCGCTGATCAAGTGGCAGCGCGGGCACACCGAGTACAAGATCGCTGCGATCCCCCTGGGGGGCTACGTGAAGATGCTGGGTGACGAGCCTGACTCTGAAATTCCAGAGGAGGATCGTCAGTACGCATTCAACAACAAGGCCCTGTGGCGACGTACCCTGGTGGTATTGGCTGGGCCTGCGTTCAACCTGCTCCTGCCTTTCATCATTTTCTTCATCAGCTTCATGATGGTGACGGAGCTGCCCCCGGCCTACATCGGCACGGTAAAGGATGGTGGCCCCGCGTGGGAGGCCGGCCTCCGCCCCGGGGACACAATCACCTCCGTGGGCGACGTTGCCATCGACCACTGGTGGCAGCTCGAAGAGGAGGTGACGAAGTACATCGGCCGCCCAGTGGAGATCACCTGGCTGCGCGACGGCCACGAGATGTCCGCTGATGTGATCCCTGAGCGTGCTCGGATCCCGATCATGGCACGCCTCGGGGTCTACAAGGAGAAAGGTCTGATCCAGATCCTGAGCATGTTCCCGCGTCCCATGGTCGGGGTGGCCCCGGACAGCGCGGCCGAGACAGCAGGGCTCCGGAGTTGGGACACGGTGGTCATGGTGGACAGCGAGGAGATCCGCTCCTACTCGGACCTCCAGGCAGCGCTGGCCCCTGCGGGGACCCACGAGCTGACCGTCCTGCGAGAGGAAAACCTCGGCCAGGCGGGTCCCGCACTCTGGTCCCTCCTACGGCCTCCCCTTACCCTGACCCTGAACGCGACGGCGCGCGACGGGCTGCACAACGCGGAGTTCCTGATCCATCGAGTGGAACCGAACACTCCTGCCGCGGGCCTCGGGCTCCTCCCCGGCGATCTGGTAATCTCCGTAGACGGTGAGCGCTTCCCCCTCTGGCAATCCCTGGTCTACAAACTCGCTGACGAGCTGGACGAACCTCACACCCTCACCTGGATGCGGGGTGGCGTGGAGATGAGCGGTGAGTTCGAGCTGGTACAGCAGACCATCATCGGCGAGTTCAAGGAGGAGCGGACCATCGTCATCTTCGGCGCGTTCAACCACAACGTGCTGGACGTTCCGCCCCCGATCCCCAACAAGCACATGCTGGCCTTCGCGTCCAAGCGCACCTGGGACAGCACGATCATGGCCTACCGCATCACCTTCCTCTCCCTGGCCGGGCTCTTCCAGGGCAAGGTCAAGATGAAGGAGATGGGCGGGCCCATCATGATCTACGATATGGCAGCGAAGACAGCCAAGTTCGGCTGGGACTACTTCTTCGATCTCATGGTGATGCTCAGCGTGAGCCTGGGCTTCATCAACCTGCTTCCGATCCCGATCCTGGACGGCGGGCACCTCTTCTTCTTCCTGATCGAGGCCGTGATCCGCCGCCCGGTGTCCATGAAAATCCGCCAAGTAGCCGCGTACGTCGGCTTGGTCCTCATCGTGCTCCTGATGGTGGTGGTCTTCGCCAATGACATCCAGAGGAACTGGGGCGGCGTGAGCGATTGGTTCTGATGGGCCTTCGTTCCAAACGACGACTGCGCGCCCGCCGCGCTCACCCATTCCTCCCCTCGGACGGCCCCCTCACCGTGGCCCTTGATGCTACCACCGACGCGGTAGGCGTAGCGATCGCGCGCGCGGACACGATCCTTGTTACACGCCGGACCCTGCACACGTCCCCGAAGGGCACCACGCTCTCCACGGTACTGACGGAAGCGTTGGCAGAGATCGGCGCCACCCAGACCGACATCGCCGCGGTCGTTTCCACTCGCGGCCCGGGGTCGTTCACCGGCGTGCGCCTGACCCTGATGGCGGCCAAAGCCCTGGCTTGGTCTCTCGACATACCTCTGGTCACCGTGGACACGCCCCTGGTCATGGCCCACCAGGCCCAGGGCCCTGCAGCCGTAGCGCTGGACGCGCGCCAGGGCGAGGTCTACCTGGCCATCTATGATTCCTCCGAAAACCTGATCGCGCCCATGGAGCCCCTCGCACCCGAGGACGCGGCAGCGCGCATCGCCCAGCTCCCCTCGACCACAGCCCTTTTAGGCACGGGGTTTTTGGCCTACGAATCCCTGCGCGCGCTCCGCCCGGGCCCTGCCCGCGCCACAGACTTCCCAGATCCTTCATCACTCCTCGCCCTGGGCCTCGTCCGCCTCGCGGCCGAAGATACCGACGACCCCCTCACAGCGGAGCCCCTCTACATCCGCGAGTTCAGGCCCACCGCACCACCGAAGGCCTGAATTCAATGCTATTCAGGAGGCTCACATGATGCCGGTGACAAAGATCCTGAAGCGGGACGGCAGCGAGGTAGCGTACCAGAAAAACCGGATAGAGACAGCGATCGGCAAGGCAGCTAAGGCCGTGGGGGAGAAGGACGATGGCTTGGCCGAACGGTTGGCCGAGCGGGTGAACGACCTGCTGCAGAACAACCAGCCCACCGGGAGCACGCCCACCGTCGAGGAGATCCAGGACCTGGTCGAGCAGGTCCTGATGGAGAGCGGACACGCGCTGATCAGCAAGGCCTACATCCTGTACCGGTACCGGCGCAGCCAGATGCGCCGACGGGGAGACCTGGGGACCATGGAGGACGGGCGGCGTGTGACGATCCCCTGGCGCCTGCTCTGGGAAACCCTGGCCTGGAACTCTGACCACGACTGCGACAACTTCGAGCGGCTCAACTCCTGGGTGGGCTGCGGACGCTTCGGGGAACTGGTGGCCGCTGGTGACCGGCAGTTCGGGCGTCAGCTCGACTGGGCAGCGGAGGACATCTTCGAGAAGCAGGGAATCCGCCTGGTCTTCGTGGCGGGCCCCTCGTCCAGCGGAAAGACCACCACCACCACCAAGATCGGCGAGCGCCTGGCCAAGCGGGGCATCGAACTCGTCACCATGAACCTGGACAACTACTACCGGGACCTGGAATCCCACCCCAAGGACGAGTACGGGGACTATGACTACGAAACCCCAGGCGCGCTGGACCTGCCACTGGTCAACGAGCATCTGGAGCGCCTGATCGCCGGCGAGATGATCCTCGAACCCCGGTACGATTTCCAAACCGGGCGCCAGATCCTCGACCAGACCCCCCTGCGCCTCGAACGCAACCAACTTCTGCTCCTGGACTCCCTTCATGGACTCCATGGAGATGTCTCCGCGTCGATCCCCGACGAGCTGAAATTCAGGATCTACATCGAGACCTTCTCCCAGATCCGGCCCAAGGGGGGACGCTTCGTGCGCTGGACCGACGTACGGCTGCTGCGGCGCATGGTGCGAGACAAGAACTTCCGCAATCACTCCCCTGAGCTGACCCTGGGGCACTGGCACTACGTGAGGCGCTCGGAGATGAAGATGATCGTCCCCTTCCTGGGCTCAGTTGACTTCGTGGTCAACGGATCCCTGCCCTACGAGCTGCCCCTGCTGAAAAAGCACGTCTGGAGCTACTTCCCCGACCTTGTGGCCCACTACGAGGCCCAGCCCGAGCGCCAGGACGCTATCATCCGCGCCCGGCGCGTCATGGACGTCCTTGAGCAGATCAAGCCAGCGACAGACGAGGACGAGGCAGCGGTGCCCGGGAACTCGCTGCTACGGGAGTTTATCGGCGGCTCGACGCTGCCCTACTGAATCAATTTGATCGGGCGATTACCACGGTGGTGTAGACCTTCTCGGCTTCGAAACAGCGGGGGCAGGTGGTGTACCAGATATAGATATCCGCTATGGTCCGGTGGGACTCGGACATGAACTGCTTCAGGGCCTTGAGCCCCGGGGCCAGGCGAGGCTCCTTGGAGCGCTGAACCACTGACACCAACGGATGGCTGTTGAAGGTCACCACGTCGGGGGACTTGTCGTCAGGATCCATGATCCCGATGAGGACTGCGCCCTTGAAGCTACCCTGCTCGACCAGGATGATCGAAGGATCGTCCAGCGCGTAGCCTCGTTTCTCTATCTCCTCAGCGGCCTCCCGTGTGCGTTCCTCGATCCCCACGGGCGTCTTGAAGAAAAACTTCACCTCCTTGCGAAAGAAGGTGCGTCCCTCCCAGGAGAAGGTCTTCCGATGCCACTCTTCGTCGACGATCACCGGGCAGCCGCAGGGTTTGGCTTCCATAAATCCACCTCTCTTACGGGTCTTTCCTATTCGAGTATAAGCCCATCTACGATCACCGTCGAGTCACTCCACGCTGCCCCCTGGTCTGAAACCCGGATCACCAGCCGGATTGGCTGGTCAAGCCCAGCGAAGGACGTGATATTGACAGGCTCTGACGTCCGCCAGCCCGAGAAGAACGCATCCCCGTCTCCAAAACTGCACTCAGTGGGCCAGGGCTGGAGTTGGAGGGCCGGATCGTCTCCGACAAGGGCCCCGCACTGGCAGTTGGGCGAGCCGCACTCCGCACAATCCTCGCAGCCCTCCGTATCGCACGGGCAGAGGTGATTGATCTCAATGTGATCCTTGTCTCCCACACCCACCAGCGCCAAGCTATCCCCGCCGTCGTTCTCCAGGAAGACCTCGAAGCGGTCCTGGTACAGCGGCGCTCCGCAGGACTCCATCCACTCGTAGGAGATCAGGTTCCAAGAAAAAGATCCGGTGGTTACCCCCGCGGGCAAACAGAAGCGCTGGCTGATCTCCCCGGTCTGGACCGTGTACCCGAGCCCCGTGGAGAGGAGCGCGGAGAACTGATCCACCGGTACGATCCCGCACCAGCCGGGGAAGACCCGGGCGTCGCCCGTATGCTCCCATCCCGCCAGCCCCCGGCCCTGATCAAAACCCGAGTTGAGGATCCCCTGGGTCCATAGATCCAGCGCGCCCGCACCCATGTACACACGATTTGCCGAGGAGTCAGTGTCCCGACGAAGCATCACGGCAGAAGGAGTCACCTCCTGGTCCACGAGGGCTGCGATCAGGTCCCCGCCGGTGCGAGCCTGCTCCTCCGACGCGGACGCACGGAAACCCGCTACTGTATCGAAGCCCCTTCCCAGCAATTCCACCGCGGCCGCGGCCACCCGCAGGCTGGACGGGAAGCCCAACCAAGCCATGCGCCCCCCGGAGACCCCGCCACCGTAGCGTCCGAACCACGAAGGGGTCACGCCCCAGGTCTCAGGCCCAAGGACCAGGCGGCCCACGGCCAGATCGGCCTGGTAGCGGTCGTACAGGAAACCCAAGGGCGTCCCCGCTGCCGAGGCCTTCTGTGGAAGGCACTCCAGATGTGCTGGGCAGTACTCGGGGGGGCTCGCCTCACAATCGATGCAGCAGGAGCCGTCGGGGAGTCGATAGCAGGGGTCCACGTAGTCGGCCAGGCCGTCGCACGCAGCCTCCGCTGATGCCGTGGTCCAGGCCACCTCCTGGCTACCCGAGTGACGCCAGCCATCCCAGACCACGCCCTCACTTCCCGCAGCGGCCCAGCCCTGCGCAGCCCGGTAGTCAGCGGCCAGGCCCCCGAAACCCACGCCTCCACCGTTCTCCCAGAGGAGGACACCGTGCTCGGCCAGGTACTCGCTGTCCCCGGCCAGCGCGCCTCGCACCGAGGCCCGGAGCGCTGGGCAGCCGCGGTTATCCAGATCCGCTGCGAGGCCTATCTCGTCTCCCTCGGGGGCCTCATGGAACACGAGACGGCTGGCGGGTCCGACGGGAGCCCCCGCAGTGGCGCTGATCAAGGAAAAATCCGGGTCCAGGGCCAAATCCTCGACATAGTCGTCCAGGGGAATGGCGCCCTGAACCCCTGTGGCAAAACGAATCCAGATCAGGCCGCCACCCTCTGCCGCGCCCGCCTCGGCCACGCCCCCGAGGCCCTGGAGCCATACCAGGGTTTTGCGGGTAGCGGTGGACACATCGTCCCCAGCGTCCCGGAAGTGACGATAACCCTGGAGCCCATTCCGCATGACCAGGAGCGCGGTGTTGCAGGCGGCACGGTGGAGCCGGGGCACCACGCGGATCGCTATACAGGGGCTGTAGGCCACCAGGGTCCCCGACGCGGTCTCCGTGGTCAGCGCTGCCCGATACAGGAGAATCTCGTCGGTCTTCTCCTCCACGTAGACCCGCTGGGTGAAAACCCCGTCCCCCGCTACCTCGTCGGAGCTGGTCTGCAGGTTTCCGTCGTCCATCAGCTTCTTCGCACTGGCGGGGATCTTCTCAGTGCAGGTGGCGTTCATGGGCTGAAGGTAAACGCCGCCCGGGTCATAGCCCGCTGCCTTGCTCAGATCTATGAAGAAGCGAACCTCTGTGGGCTCATCGTTGAACAGGACGTCCGGCACGGAGCGGAGGCTCCCGCCGAAGTCAAAGCCCGGATTGGCCACCACCTGGACCGTATCGCTGACCGTGACCTCACCCTTTGTCGCGCGCACTGTCACCAGTGTCGGCACGGCCAGCCACTTGTCGCCGGACGCGACCGCAAAGGCCAGAGGGACCAAAGCGGAGAAAAAGGGGCCCTCGGGCACGGAGATCGCTGCCTGGTGCCCCGTATCGGTGACGACCTCAAGCGAGTCGGGCGTCCCCAGAACCAGGCCGCCGATAACCACCTGTGGAGCGGGCGCGCCCTCGCCAAGGACACCGGCGCTCACCGCTATGCCGGGGCCGGGCCCCGGCGATGTGATCCGTATCAGCAATTCCGCGGACGCGGGCGCAAGAGGGATCTCCTCCCAGCCCGCGGGGTCCCAAACCGTGAAGCCGTCCGGCCCCACGTCCCCGTCGCCGGAGACCTCCGCTGCGTCCGAAGCAGCATCGCGCACCTCGCTGTCCTGGGGGGGAGTACCGTGGTCGCTGGAGACGTAGGGATTACTGTCGCCACCGCACGCGGCGAGGGACAGATAAAGAACGGGGGTGAGTACCGCAGCGAGTTGTCGCAAGATCGACCTACTTGAACTTCATCGTGTCGATAAGGATCACGGTGTCGTAGTCTGAATCGCCCGCGTCGCTGGAGAAGAAGCGCAGGGTCACCGGACCCTGGCCTGCGAGGGCCATGACGTTGTTCTCCGACTTCTGCCACATGGTGTTCCAGACACCGCCCGTGTCGAAGCTGACGTCGGACTCAAAGAGGCCGACGAACTGGGAGCCGCAGTTGTAACACTCGCCCGGCGGGCAGAGCGCGTCCACCCAGGTGTCCACCATGGTGATCTGGCCCAGCTCGGACTCGAGGGTGGCCTGGAAGGTGTCCTGGAAAGATGACCCGCACCACTCCTTGAACTCCTCGGAGTAGAACTTCCAGTAGAAGCTCCCCTCTACCTTGTCCGCGGGGATGCAGAAGTCCTGGAAGATCTCGCCGGTCTGGACCGTGTAGCCCATGCCCGTGGAGATCAGGGCCATGAACTTGCCCTCCACCGGCGCGGTGATACCCAGCCTGGAGACCACCCGGCCGTTGCCGTCCTTGAACCAGCCGGTCAACTCGCCGGTCTCCCACGATGGGTTGATAATCTCCGCGTCGTAGATGTTGAGATTCGTAGCACCCATGAGCATGAGCTTCGTGCCGGGGATCTCCGGATCCTCTATAGGACCGGGCATCGCGGCCGCAGAGAGCTTCTGCTCCTCGATCATGGCAGCGAAGAGCTGCGCACCCTGGTCGTAGGCATCTGTCGACGTCACGTAGCCCGTGAAGCCCGCCACGGCCTTGGCGCCAGCCGCAAAATACTCCAGGCCCATGGTGCCGTTCCACATGGAGCGGCACGTACCAAGGTAGACCATGCTCTTCGGAAAGCCTGACTTCTGGTGATGCTGAATATGCGCCGGGAGCATCACATAGCGGTTGACGCCCATGGCGATCCGGCCGCGCATCAGGTCGATCTGCTTCAGGTCCACGCAGATCCCGGAGATCGACGAGGAGGTTCCGGAGGACTGGGTGATGATGCACTCGGAGCCTGCGGGGCAGCTCCCGGAGCTGTTGCAGGTCTGAGAACCCTGGTAGAGGTTGTTGCAGTTCAGGTCCTCGCCGGTCCAGATTACCTCCTGGCTGCCCTTGTGGTGCCAGCCGTACGCTTCCTTGGCCTCCAGGGACAGGGTCTTGAAGTACGCGTCGCCGTGGGAGGTGATAGCGATGACACCGTAGTCCCGTTGGCGCTGGAGGTACTTGAGCTGGGCCTGCGTATCGTTGTAGGGCCCGTCGATGATGTAGGGCGGGCAGTCAGATTTGTCGAGGACGTT
>CAYOTU010000012.1:0-19490 GCA_964406905.1 uncultured Myxococcales bacterium
TCCCACAGGACAAAATCGGGGCTGAAGCCCCTCCCACAGGACAAAATCGGGGCTGGAAAGCCCCTCCCACAGGACAAAATCGGGGCTGAAGCCCCTCCCACAGGGCAAAATCGGGGCTGAAGCCCCTCCCACAGGACAAAATCGGGGCTGAAGCCCCTCCCACGGAGCTTCTCGCTGCTACTCACACACCCCGATATCACGCCAGGCGAGGGCCAGGCCCTCGCCTTCGGTTATGACGCCATCGCTGCGGCCGAGCCAGTAGGCTGCCGTCATTCCCAGCATGGGCCATTGCTCGTTCATGCCCACTCCACCGTACTCGCGTTTTGCCATCCAGGGATCCATCTGCCAGATGAATGCTCCCCCAACGCGCTTTGGCAATGGGATCGCTGTCGCTGCACGGGGCCAGTCGTCCTCCAGGCCTTGGGCAGGGATCTCTATGCCCATGATACTCACGGGTTCGGTGCAGATCGCCAGGTCTCCCGCTGGGATCTCTTCCAGGGGGACCTCGGGATCCGGTGTGTCGATGAAATTCCTCGGGTAGTTCCGGTCCGGCTCCAGCTTGTCGTCTGGATCCATGCCGTAGGTGGCCAGCGCCGCGACGCTCTTTGCCACGTATGCGTCCCGATCCGGATCAATGGCCTCGTCCACCATGCGGTTGTACAAGATCCCGAAGAACGCGTCCTCCCTGCCCCCGATGTCCCGCTCCTTGCCCTCGTATCGGGCTGCTGATGCGAGCATGGCCCAGTAATTCGGGAACGTCTCCCGGTCGATGCGGGCCAGGAGGTTGTAGAGGCTCGGGTAGATCAGGCTCGGGCCGTAGTGGGGCGCGCACCACTTGGGGAGTTGGAGCGCGCCGTAGGTGTGGATGCTCGTCTCGTAGTCGATCTCCTCCATGAGCTGGGCGAGGAAGTCCAGGTAGCGGTCGTCACCGGTGAACAGATGCGCGACCAGGGCCCACTGGGTCATATAGATGGCGTCAGAACCTCGCACGGACACGTGCTGGCTCCACGCGATGGGGACCTCGATGTTTGCGCCCCCGGCCTCGGACATGGCCAGGCCTGCCAGATCGAGTAGGAAGAAGGGATCCGCGCCGTCGAGCTCGTACGCGGGATCCACCTCCATGGGCGGTCCGTCGGGGCACGCGGGATCAAAGAGCTCCGGATGGGATGGGTTGGGCTGCTCCATGACGTAGAAGACCAGCTCGTCGAGGTTGGTCAGGGCCTCCTCCTCCCCCTCGTCGAAGGACATATGCCCCCCCGCCAAGTAGGCCATGAGCGCTCCCTTGATCTCAGGCACTGCTTCCAGGTTGAAGATCCGCCCCTTCTTCATGCGGTTGATCGTGCAGGAGAGCTCGGTCTTCATCACCCCGCGCACTGTCTCCTCCCGCTCCCCGTCGCGCAGGAGTTCGTGGGCCAGCATCAGCCCTGGGAGGGACCGCACGTACATGTCCCTTGACGCGTCGGCCTGGAAGTAGGGTTGGGTTGCGTAGTGGACGCCGTCGATCTCCACGCCGTCCAGGTAGTAGGTGGGCAAGCGGTCGTGGAGGACTTCAGGGATCGGGAAGCAGTAGTGGCCGTCGTCGCCGCCGCAGTCCCGGTGGTTCACCACGGACTTGCCCCAGAGCCCCCCGGGCTCCGGCGCGCCCTCGGGGAGCATGGCCCAGTGGGACCTCACCACCATGCCCGGGATCCCGTTGACCTCGTACAGGAACATGGCCCCATAGAGCTTGTCGAGCATGCGCTCATAGTCCGCGTCCGTGCCCGTGACCTGGTAGCGCGCGGCCGCGGCCCAGACCGCGGTGCCCGTCCAGCCGCTTGCGTCGCCGTAGCCGTCGTATTTGCGGAAGTACTTGGGCTTGGACCACTCATATTCAGGGGTCCCCGCGGGGATCGCCTCGGTGAAGCGGAAGTCCATGGTCTGCCCCTCTACGTCGTGGTAGAGGTCGTAGTACCTATCAAAGACAAAGGCCTGCTCGGTCATGGCCGGCGGGTCCTCGGCCCAGTCCCCGGCCAGCGCGTCGTAGATCTCGCAGCGTCGCAACGTGCCTGCGGAACAGGTCTCCTCGCGGATCACGCGGCAGGGGTCGAGGCCCTCGGGCAGGATTGAACCCACAGGGGGCGTGGTGATCGAGCCCAGGACGGGCACCCCCGGGGTTGGCGGCGCCACGTCCCCGGAGATGTCGTCCGGTGTGTCGAGGACATCCCCCGGCGTGTCCAGGACCACAGCATCCGGGACATCTCCTCCCACGTCCGCTACCACCTCCGCAGTCGTGTCCGCGGGTGGCGCGTCGGCGCCATCCCCGTTGCTGCAGCCGACCGCTACCAGGACTAAAGCGCAGAAGAGCTTCCCGATGTTGTTCCGCTGACCCATTCTCCACCTCCGGACCTTAAATCTACCACAATACTCTTGATTGCTCTCCTCTTGCTCAATAGACTTGGCGCGCTTTCGGATCGACGGGAGGTGAACGTGCCGAGCGACAGTCCCATGATGCTCTTCGACGACGCACTTCGAATAGCGCTGGAGAACGCGCGAACCACGGGGACCGAGCGGGTCCCCCTCTCCGAGGCCCCCAGGCGTGTCCTGGCTGAGGAGGTGGTAGCGGACCGGGACGTCCCGCCCTTTGACAAGAGCGCTATGGACGGTTTCGCCTGCCGCCGCGTGGACCTGGGGCAGGAGCTGGCCGTCATCGAGACCATTCCCGCGGGCGTCATGCCTTCCAAGACCGTGGGCCCCGGGGAGTGTGCGAGGATCATGACCGGCGCGCCGGTCCCCGACGGTGCGGACACGGTCTTCATGGTCGAGAAATCCGAATCCCTCGGCGACGAGCGGGTCCGTTTCACAGGCTCAGAGTTCCGAAACAACATCATCCCCCGGGCCGAGGATATTACCACTGGGGACCATCTCCTGGTTCCGGGGCTCTTGCTTCGGCCCGACCACATCGCAGTTCTCGCCACAGCGGGGGTGCCTGAGCCGCTGGTCGGCCGACGGCCACGAGTGGGCGTCATCGCCACCGGGGACGAGCTGGTGGAGCCGCATCAGTTCCCGGGGCCATCCCAGATCCGCAACTCCAACAGCCATCAGCTCGTCGCGCAGGTGCGCTCTGCCGGCGGGATCCCGACCTACTTCGGCATAGCGAGGGACAGCCGGGACTCACTGGACGCAGCGTTCTCAACTGCGGCTGAAGAGAGCGATGTTATCCTGTTCTCGGGAGGGGTCTCCCAAGGGGACTTTGACTTTGTCCCCGACGTGATGCGGGCCCACGGCGTGGAGATCCTCTTTGACCGGGTGCGCGTCAAGCCGGGGAAGCCCTCCACCCTGGGCATCGGAGAGGATCTGATCTGCTTCGGTATGCCCGGGAATCCAGTGTCTACCTTTGTCATCTTCGAGGTCCTTGTGCGGCCAACTCTCCTGGCAATGATGGGGCACACATGGGCTCCGCAGGAGTGGACTGCGCGCTTACGCGCACCGATTTCACGGCACCGGGACGAGCGGGACGAGTGGCTCCCCGTGGTCCGCACTGATGATGGCGGCGTGCTGCCCGTGTCCTACCACGGCTCCGCGCATTTCCTGGCCCTGGCCCGCGCAGACGGCTTAACCATGGTCCCTGCGGGGATCCGGCAAATAGACGAGGGGACCGACGTCCGTGTACGACCGCTTCCAACGTAAAATAGAATACCTTCGGATCTCGGTGACGGACCGGTGCAACATGCGCTGTGTCTATTGCCGGCCAGCGGAGGGCGTGGAGCTGGTACCCCATGAGGATATCCTCTCCCTGGAGGAGATCTACGCGGCCGCGAAGATCGCCGTGGAGATGGGGATCCGCAAGATCCGCCTCACCGGGGGAGAGCCGCTTCTCCGTAGAGGCATCGTGAGCCTTGTGGAACGCCTGGCGCGCCTCCCGGACCTCAAGGATCTTTCGATGACCACCAACGGGACGCGGCTGCCCGAGCTGGCGGTGCCGTTGGCCGAGGCGGGTCTGGAACGCGTGAACATCAGCCTCGACACCCTGGACCCGGAGCGCTTCAGCGCCATCACCCGGGGCGGCCGGCTCGAAGAAGTCCTCGCCGGGATCACCGCTGCCCGGGACGCTGGCCTCACCCCGATCAAGCTCAATTGCGTGGTTACGACTTCGTCGGACGAGCCCGACGCGCGTATGGTCAGGGCCTTCGCTGAGCAGCACGGGTACATGGCCCGCTTCATCCGGAAGATGAACCTCGAGACCGGCGAATTCTGGGTCGTCGAAGGGGGCACAGGGGGAGACTGTCGGCACTGCGGGCGCCTGCGCCTCACGAGCCGCGGGGAGATCCTGCCCTGCCTCTTCAGCGATCTCGGCTATAACCTGAGGGAGCTTGGGACCCGCAAGGCCATAGAGGCCGCGGTGTACAACAAGCCCGAGTCAGGACATTGCGCCCTAAACCACAAGTTCTACAACGTGGGAGGATGACATGGGCGAACTGACCCACGTGGACGAGCAGGGGCGGGCACGCATGGTGGACGTCGGCGGCAAGCCCGAGGTCCGCAGGCGCGCAGTGGCCGCTGGGCGAATAGACCTGGCGCCGGACACCGTGGCCCGGATCCGGGCCAACGAGATGAAGAAGGGGGACGTCCTCACCGTGGCCCAGATTGCCGGTATCCAGGCGGCCAAGCGTTGCGTGGACTTGATTCCCCTCTGCCACCCTCTCCCCCTCACCTCTGTGGATGTGTACCTGGAACTGGACGAACGCGGCGTCGCTGTGAGCGGGACGGCCGCGTGTTCGGGCCGCACGGGCGTGGAGATGGAAGCTCTCACCGGCGTGAGCGTGGCCTTGCTCACGGTCTATGACATGTGCAAGGCAGTGGACAAGGGCATGGTCATCAGGGATATCCGACTCGTCGAGAAGACCAAGGAGAGAGCGTGAGTACTGAGCGGAACTTTGAGGTAGTCGCTGTCAATATCTCCGAGGAGAAGGGGACCATCAAGCATCCGGTTACCGAGGTCGTTCTGGACGGCCGCGGCCTCGTCGGTGACGCGCACGCGGGCCTGTGGCACCGGCAGGTGAGCCTTCTCGGACAAACGGACATTGATATCTTCGCTGAAAAGCTGAGCCGCCCCCTCGACCCCGGCGAGTTCGCGGAAAATATTTCACTGGGGGGCATTGAGCTGGCCCATGTATCAGTGCTCGATCGCCTGCACATCGGAGACATCGAACTCGAGGTGACTCAGATCGGCAAAAAATGCCATGGCGACGCGTGCGCTATCTACCAAGCCACCGGGGACTGTGTCATGCCGAAGAAGGGGCTCTTTGCGCGGGTGATCCGAGGCGGCACGGTTCGTCCCGGGGATGTCGGGCGCTGGGCACCGCGCCCTCTCCGGGCCGCTGTGCTCACTCTGAGCGATCGAGCCCACGCGAAGGAGTACGCTGACCGCAGCGGTCCGCGAGTGAGAGACCTCCTCATTCAGCATTTTGAAAAAACCCGCTGGCATCTGGAGACCACGGTCACGGTCCTGCCCGACGATCCCGATCGGCTGCGGGAGGCCCTCCTTGCGTTGCGGGACGACGGCGTGGACCTCATCATCACCACCGGTGGCACCGGCGTCGGCCCCCGCGACATCACCCCCGACGTCGTGACAGCGATCGCTGACAAGCAGATCCCAGGCGTCATGGACGCGATCCGGCTCAAATACGGTATCAAAACGCCTAACGCGCTGCTGTCACGCAGCGTCGCCGCTGTCCTGGGTGGTGCGCTGGTCTATACGCTCCCCGGCAGCGTCCGGGCCGTGGACGAATACATGGCCGAGATTCTCGGGACCGTGGAGCATCTTGTGAAGATGCTCCACGGCCTCGGGCATCAGGAGCCATAGCGCGTAACAAAGCGGCCTTGAACCGCCACGGCCATTCGAGTAGGTTGATTCCGTCAGCTCCTAAACAGTCACGGAGCCACGGAGGCAACCCATGCGTTTTTTCCTCAGGTTGATTCTTGCCTTGTCGGTCGTCCTCAGCTTCTCCGCGTGCGGCGGTGACGACGGCGGGGGTAGCGGCGGCGGCGGGGACTATCAGCTTTGCGATCTCATGATTACCGAGATCATGAACTTCCCCGGGGGGACTCTCTTGGGGAACGAATGGATCGAAATTTACAACCCCACGACGGCCCCGGTCGATCTGACCGACGTCTGGATCAGAACCGATAAGGACGCGCGGCTCTGGATGTTCCAGGACGAGCTCCCGGGGCCCGTCATGATTCAGCCGGGCGAGTACTTCCTGATCTGGCAGGCCAAGAAAGACGGGCCCGTAGCCCTTGTCGAGGACGGTCCGTTCCGGGTGCTTTATCTCCCCCAGGACTCCTTCGACCTGAGCAAGAATGACCTCACCGTCACCCTGCGGACCATAGACGGGGCGGTTTTCCACGAGGTAATCGTGGCCCCCGCTGGCACCCAATGCGATCCCGGAAAGCCGAGCATTACGCCCCTGACCGATGCCACCAAGGGCGCATCCCTGGAGTTGCAGCCCAAATTCTTTGGCTGCTCGGACTCGACCCTCTCCTGCGACGCGTGGGCCCCGGCCTGGAAGAGCGGCTTCATCCCAGATAGCGCGGACCGGGGCACCCCGGGCCAGGGCCCCGAGGAGAAGCCCGACTGTGGAATCCCGATGCCGGGATCCCTCGCTGTGACCGAGATCATGTCCAGGTCGGGGGAGGACTGCGGCAAGGTCGACTGGTTCGAGCTCCTCAACCTCACGGGGACCTGTCTCAGCCTCGAGGGCTGCACCTTCGGCGACGGGACAGAGACCGGCGAGAAGGTCGTGAAGAGCCTCGTCATCGTGCCGGCCGACGGCTATGCGGTCCTGGCCGGAGAGGACATGGACGGCGTCGACGAGGACGGAATCATCTCCGGCCCGAACCTCAACCAGACCGGCGACACCCTCTACCTGATCTGTGGTGAGACCAAGATCTTTGAGGTGGTCTACGGCGGCGGCGAAGGCGAGCTGCCCAAACCCGAGGACGGGAAGAGCATCGGCGTCTGCTTCGACACCCTGGCCGAGCCCTACACCTCCGTGGTCCTCCACGATCCCCTGAACTGGGCCGTGACCGAAGCCGGCGCCACGGGCTGCGGCGACGACATCGGCTCCCCGGGCATGAAGAACATCCTTTGCCACTGCAATCCCATCTGTCCCCCGGGGGAGTGCGGCATGGACGACGGCTGCGGCGGCCTCTGCGGCTGCGGCGAGAACGGCACCTGCGTGGACGGCCTGTGTACCTGCGACGTGGAACCAGACTGCACAAACAAGGAGTGCGGGGACGACGGCTGCGGCGGCTCCTGCGGCGACTGCGCCGGTGCGGAGAACTGCCTGGAGTTGGAGACGGGGAGCTACTGCGTACTCCAGCCCGAGGTCGGCGACGTGGTGGTCACGGAGCTCCGTTCCAACACCCCCGCACCCTGCGACGGGGTGGACTGGTTCGAGGTCCTCAACCTCACCGGGAGCAAGATCTCCCTGAAGAATTGCGTCATCGGTGACGACTCAGCGTCCGGAGAGCATACGATCTCCGACGCGACCATCGTTCCAGCGGGCGGCTACGCAGTCCTGGCCTCCGACGACCTGGGGGACGTGGACATAGCGTACTACTTCTCCAAACCCAACTTGAACATCACCTCCGACTCGATCTACCTGCGCTGCCCCGACGGCGAGGGCGGCTTGATCGAGTTATTCTGGATGCACTACGGCACGGACGCGCCCAACCCGGGGGACGGCGCGTCGGTGGGCTACTGCCCGAACCTGGGCCCAGCGGTCCCCGCGGCCGCGGACTACCTCACCGGCGAGTTCTGGGACCTGAGCACAGCGGGGACATACGGCTGCGGTGAGGACATCGGATCCCCGGGCGCGGCCAACCCAAACTGCTACATCACCTGCGAGACCGTCTGCGAGCCCCCGGCCTGCGGCGGCCCCGACGGCTGCGGCGGCATCTGCGGTTGCCCCGAGGGGCAGTCTTGCGGCGTGGACGGCCTCTGCGAGGGGCCCTGTATGCCCCAATGCGACGGCAAGGAATGCGGCCCCGACGGCTGCGGCGATGTCTGCGGCACCTGCGATGGCGGTCTCGAGTGCAACGACGGCCTCTGCCTGGCCCCGCCCGCGTTACTCACGGTCAACGAGGTCAACGCGAACATCTCCGACGGCTGCGACCTCATGGAGCTGCGGGTCATAGACGCGGGTTCCCTGGGCGGCATCGTGCTCAAGGAGCGGACCTCAACGATCCTGATCTTTGATTCGGTGGACGTGGCCATCGACGACATCATCGTAGTGCACTTTGACGCTGGTGACGCAAACTGCAACCCCGCGGATGCCGGTGCGGAGACCTCGTCCAAGTCCGAACTCTCCGCGGCCACCTATACGGTCACCTATGACACAGCCTGGGACTTGTTCATCTCGGACAAGGGCCTCACCGCAACGGACAACGTATTCACAATCTACGGCCCCGGCGGCGACATCCAGGACGCGGTCTTTCTCACGGACTCTGATATCGGCACCGCCGCGATCGGCACCGAGGAGCAGGCCGCTATCGTCGCGGCCGCGGGCGAGTGGACCGACCTGGACGGCACGGTCCCCGTGGGCGGGTACATCGACGGTGCGTTCAACGCGTCTGCGTTCGTAGGTCTCAAGGACACAGGCACCGACACGGAAGGCGATACGATCCAGCGCTTCGACAACTGGGACACCGACACCGCCGATGATTGGGATATCTGGACCCCGTCCTGGGGCCTCCTGAACGAAGGTCAGTAGGACCCTACTCCCCCCGCCTCCACACCAGCGCCAGGCCTGCAACGATCAGCACCAGGGGGATGGCGCGCTCAAAGGTCAGCCAGTCGAAGAAGCCGAAGCGTCCCAGGAGGATGACCGCGCCCACTGCCACCAGGACGACGCCCAGTGACTTGCGGCGCGCTGGAAGCGTCTCCAGGAGGTTGGCGAAGTTGCCGTGGAGGACCTCCCGAGGGGAGGCGCCGGTCATGTGCTCTGCGGGGACCAGCAGGGCCATGAGGAGGTAGATCGCAACGCCCACGCCGCTGGCCAGGGCCAGGATGGCGAAGGCCACGCGTACGAGGTTGGAGTCCAAGCCCAGGGCCTCGCCGATGCCGCCGCAGACCCCGAAGATTACTGCGTCGTCACTGCTCCGATGCAGGCGTAACATCAGTTGACCACGCGGCGGCCTTCACGGGCAGCGCGTCGCCGGACATAGCCGGTCTCCAGGTCCACCGTAGCTACGGAGAGGCCGGTCTTCTCCTCCACAGCGGATTTCACGGTCTCCTGGAATCGGCGACCCGCGGCCACCAGGTCCACTACGGGGCGGAGCTGGAGACGAGCTGCCAGAACCAGGTCCCCGGACTCGTTCTGGCTGGCCGCACAGGTGACCTCTTCCACACCGCTGATCTCGCCGCCCACGTGACGCGCTATGGCTGCGATAGCGTCCTTTCGGATCCGAAAGGTCCCCAGCGAGTCCTCCCGAAGGAGGTACATGGAACCCCCGCCGCGGCGGCGGGTGACCTGGAGATAGAGGATCAGCAGGGAACAAAGCAGCACGACTCCGGCCCCGGCCACGACACCGAGGATCGCCTGAGTCCCCAGGCTCGGCAGGCCGTGGAGCCATCCAATGAGCGCATCGAGAACCGAAAGCCGCTCCAGGGGAAGGCCTCCGGTCACCAGGCTGATGGTCACCAGGGACGCAGCGAGCCCCAGGAGAGCGAAGAGACCCGCAGCGAGCCGGGTGATCAGGTTCACTTCACCCTCGGAGAAGGAGGCTGGGGCACGGGATCTTCGTCGTCCTCGAAGTGCACGCCGATGACGTTGATGTTGCACTCGACGACGTTGCGATCCAGCATGGTCTTGACCTGAGTGGAGATAGCAGTCCGGAGGTTCTCCGCTACCTCCTGGACCGGGTATCCGTAGGCGACGATGAGGTCGATGTCAAACGCTACCTCCTCGGCCCCGACTTCAGCCTTCATCCCCGCATCCATGGCTTTCCCGCCCTTGATCCGATCGATGAGGTTGGCCTTGCCCAGGCGATGGACCCCCTTGACAGCGCGGGCAGCGATGCCCGCTATCTGGTTGACGACTTCATTCGTAAGAAACGTCTTTCCCTTCATGTCGCTCATGCCGAGTCTCCCTGCGCTTGGTTGTTCTTTCCCCCAATAGGGGCACGAATGAATGTGGCACGGCTGCGCGGGCGGAGTCAACGGGTTTGCGTCCTGAGGCCAGGGCGATCGCATCTCAATGGGCTTGGCATTGGCGATCTGGCATGATTCCGCCGATCCGGGGCTCGGGAGACGGCAGGACGGCAGCTACGTTCGTGTGGGGCTATGAACTCCCCCGCCCTTCGACTCCGTCCCTTCGGTCCTCCGCTCAGGATTCCGTCCTTCGACTCGGTTCCCTCGCTCAGGACTCCAGTACAATCTTTGCACGACTCGATGTTGGTTGCTGGGACCAACTACTCAACTTCGAGGTCGGCACAAGATGGGGGTGGAGTCCGAGACGACGGCCAAAGGTCGGCGCCTCGGACGTAATCCTGAGGGAGCGAAGCGAGTCGAAGGGCGGGGGAGTTCGTACAACCACACAAACGTGGCCGCGGCACCACGTGGTTCCCTTCATACTCTCAGCGTGGACATGAGCACAGATCCCTTTTTTGGATCGCGCCCGTCTGGGGTAATCTGATTTTGCGGGCCTCAGTTGGCCGCTATGTCACTCGACTTGCTATCATCGCGGATGGCTCGCCCTGAGACTATCTCGCAGCGGGGAGAACTTCGACATCCCCCGCAAGGGCTTCGACGTCGGCGAGGAACCTTCGGTAGTTGTCGGGCTGGGACAATGCAAGCTCCTCCAGGTTTTCCAGCGGTACCGTCACTTCGGACGTCTTCCCGCCCTTGCACCAGATCTTGACCGTCACAGGACTATACATGCTGAGTGTGAGGGCTGAGACCACCGAGTTCAGGAAGGAGTGGTAGGTGTTCACGGCCTCGATCCCGTTCGGACACAGGTCTTTGACATTTTCCATACCACCTGGGACGAGACCGAAGACGAAATTGTTGTGCCAGTCCTGGACGAACTCAGCACTACGTGTTGGGAAACTATCCCCATTGTTGATTCGAGCATTGTAGCACCCGGACACAAAGGAGACCAGGAACAAAACAGTGAGGACTCCCACGCTCTTTTTCATTCGACTTCTCCTGATTAATTATTACCGCAACCGAATTGACCAATATAATCATCGCAGATTAAATCCGTTTTTGCAATCCAACTAAGACTTCGTTCCGGGGCAATTGCAGAGTCAGTGGTCGGTCAAGTCTGCTGATCCCTCTGGACATAAAAACATATTGGTGATAATATGTTTTTATGGAGGTGCACCATGACACGCCTGACCATCACGATCCCTGACGACAGGCACCGGGCTTTAAAAGAAACTGCGGCGCGTACAGGGAAGACCATCGGCGAGTTGATTGTCGACAGCATTGACTTTTTCGGAATCAAGACCCGGCGCGATGCTGCTGCGCTGGTCGCTGCGGCCCGCGCGCGGAGCGGCCTGGACGCGGACGAGGCCCTCCGGGTGGCCGTCGAGGAGACCCGAATGGGGCGCGACTCGTGATCTGCACAGCCCTGGTGGTGGACACGAACGTGCTCGTGAGTGGACTCCTGACCGCTGATTCCAGCGCGCCGACGGCGTGGTTCCTCGACAGGATGCTCGCCGCGTCGCTGCCCATGCCCTTTATTCTCTCGGAGGACCTTCTGGACGAGTACCTGGCGGTCCTCCGTCGCCCGCGGCTCCGCACCCTGCATGGCCTCTCGGACGAGGAGATCGACACGCTCCTCGAGGAAATCGCGGTGAACGGAATTCTGCGGATGCCTGTCCCGTCAGCCAGCCGCGCCCCCGACCCCGGGGATCAGCACCTCTTTGACCTGCTCGCAGCGCAGCCCGGCGCGGTCCTCGTCACCGGGGATCGGTTGCTTCTGGATCACCCCCCGCCGGGGGCATCTATCCTGTCGCCCCGCGTGCTCCTGGACCTTCTCCTCGGCCTGGACCAACCTTGACCGGAATCGCGTAGTGGGCGTATCATCGGGCCTGATTTCTGAAGGAGGACCCTATGAGTTGCGACCGCCTCCAGGAGAACCTTGAGTTCTGCAACTGCACCTATCCGGGCTGCTCCCGCAAAGGGATGTGCTGCGAGTGTGTCCAGTACCACCAGCGCATGCGCCAGCTCCCCGGCTGCTTCTTCTCCAAGGAAAATGAGGCGACCTGGGACCGCTCCTACGAAAACTTCGCGCGAATCGTCCTGGGGCGCTAGGGGATCCACGCTGTGAAGGTCGTAATCATCGGCGCCGGGGAGATCGGCTCCAACCTGGCCCGCAGTTTGTCCTCCAGCCACAAAGAGGTCGTGGTGGTGGACGTGGACGAGAAGCGTATCGCCGCGCTCGAGGACGGGTTGGACGTGGAGACCCTCCTGGGCTCCGGCGCGGACCCGGAGATCCTCAAGGCGGCCGGCCTTGACCGCGCCTCCCTGTTTATAGCCGTGACGGATCGGGACGAGACCAACCTGATGGCCGTGTCCATCGCGTCCGGGCACCTGCCAGACGACGCCAAGTGCATCGCCCGTCTCCGTGACCGAGTCTACCTGGAGGACCACGACCTCCACGCGCGCTTCGGCCTCGACGTGGTGATCAACCCAGAAGGGCTCCTCGCCGAGAAGATCCGGCGGATCATGGACATCCCCGGCGCACATGACGTCCTCGAATTCGAGGAAGGCCGGGTGGTGGTGGTGGCCTTCCGGGCCCAGCGAAATGGCCCCCTCTGCGGCAAGACCGTCGCCCTGCTCGGCAAACAGCGCAGCCGCCTTGATTTCGTCATTGGGGCCATCCTCCGGCCTCCCGGCCCCGGCGGCACCCGTCAGAAAGTGATCATCCCCAGAGGCGCCGACACCATCGTCGCGGGAGACCTGGTCTACTTCGTTACCCGCAAGGAGGGGCTCCAGGATCTCTGTGCCTGGGTCCGTCCCGATTCGCAGCGCAGCCGTTCGGTGCTGGTGGGCGGCGGCGGTGAGAACTCCATTCGGATAGCGGACGTTCTCTCCCGGGCAGGGTACAAGACCCGCCTGATGATTCCGAAGGCCGACCAGGCCCAGGCCGCTGCGGAGCGGCTGGAGCGGGCCATGGTGCTGAACGCTGACTGCACCGAATTGGAGGATTTGGCCGACATCCTCTCAGAGGGCGTGGACACCTACGTTGCAGCGACCAATAGCGAAGCGGTGAACGTGCTCACAGCAATGATGGCCAGCAAGCTCGGCACGGCCCGGACCCTCTCTGTGACCAAGCGTTTCAACTTCATGCGCATGATCAAGTCGGTCCACGATGGCGTGGTGCTCAACCCCTTTGACATCGCCGCGGCCCAGGTGCTCCGGGCGATTCACAACGTCAAGGTCATCGATGTCCACCTCTTCGCGGGGGAAGACGCGGAGGCCTTCGAGCTGGTTGCGCCCGAGAAGTCCCCCATCCTCGGGGTGCCCCTCCAGGACGCTAAGTTCCCCATAGGCTCCCTGGCAGCGCTGATTGTCCGGAACGGAGAGCTGCTCATTCCCCAGGGCAAAGACTCCATCCAGGCCGGGGACCGTGTCGTGGTCTTCTGTCGCCGCGGCAGCGTGGGCGCGCTCGAGCGCATGTTTGCCCCGCGCCTGCGACGGTAGGTCGATGCAGTACCGGACGATCCTTCATATCCTCGGGGTCATCCTCCTGTTTATCGCCGCGGCCATGGGGATCCCGGCTCTCCTGGCCCTGGTCGAACGCGGCCCCGACGCTGCTCCACTCGGAATCTCAGCGGGGATCACCCTCCTAGCCGGAGTTGGGCTTTTCGGTGCCACCGGGCGCAGCAACGAGGAGCGCTGGTTGACGCACCGGGACGGATACCTGGCAACGGTCCTCGGCTGGTTCCTTGCTTCTCTGGCCGGTGCGCTCCCCTTCTTTTTCTACGCGCATATGAGCGTCGTGGACCCGGCCTGGGTCCCCGACGTGGCCCCGGAGACCCCCGTCTGCGCCCTCCCCCTGGAGATCCTCCATCCAGCGCGGGAGTTCTGCGCGGTCACCGACGCCATGTTCGAGTCGGTCTCGGGCTTCACCACAACGGGCGCTTCGGTGGTCCGCGCTGGGCTCTGGGACAACCTGGATACGCCTACCTGCCAGGGCCGCCCGGGCCTGCCCCGGGGCCTCCTGCTCTGGCGGTCGCTGATCCAATGGCTCGGGGGCATGGGGATCCTGGTCCTCGCTGTGACGGTGCTGGGCCTGATCGGCGTCGGCGGAATGCACCTAATGAAGGCCGAGGTGCCAGGGCCCGTTCCGGGACGCCTGAGCCCCCGCATAGCAGACACGGCCCGGGTTCTCTGGCGGGTCTACGTCATCATCTCCCTGGGTGAAGTCGCCGCGCTCATGGCCGGCGGCATGGACCTGTACAACGCTGCCTGCCACGCCTGCACCACCATGGCCACGGGCGGATTCTCGACCCTGGCATCCAGCGTCGGCGGCATGGACGCGTACTCGCAGTGGGTGATCGCCTTCTTCATGTTCCTGGCTGGCACGAGTTTTACCCTCCATTGGGCTTTGCTGATGCGGCGCTCCTTCGGTTACCACCGGGATCCAGAGTTCAGGCTCTACGCGTTCCTCGTGGTTGCGGGAACCGGGGCCCTCCTCTTGAGCCTCTACGCGGCGGGGCAGGCCTGGGGTATCGAGGAGACCCTGCGCCATGCGTCCTTCCAACTCATCTCGATCCTGACCACCACGGGCTACGCGACGCAGGACTTCGGTACCTGGGCAGTAGAGGCACAGCTCCTGCTCCTGGGGCTGATGTTCGTGGGGGGCTGTGCGGGAAGCACCGGCGGTGGGATGAAGGTGGTTCGAATCCAGGTAACCGCTAAAGCTGCCTACCGGGAGCTGCTGCGCATCGCGCACCCCCGCGCGGTCGCTGCGGTACGCTTGGGCCGCGGCGTCGTCAAGGAAACCACGGTCTCAGCGATCCTCGGCGTGGTCTCCTTCTTCGTGGGGACCTTCCTTATCTCCTCGATCCTGATGGCCGCGATGGGCCTGGATCTGGTCACTGCTACGTCATCCGTGGCCGCGTGCATCGGCAACATCGGCCCCGGCCTGGGCGCCGTTGGCCCCGCAGAGAACTTCCATTTCATTCCAGCGCCGGGGAAGTGGCTCCTGATGTTCAACATGATCGCAGGCCGCCTGGAGATCTATACAGTCCTGGTCCTATTCTCTCCGCATTTCTGGAGGCGGTAAATGTCCCTGGTTGAAGTGCCTACATGAATAGACACCTCAAGATCCTCGCCCTCACAGCCCTGACCGTGACAGGTGCGATCTACGCGTTCTGCTTCTTCCGTCCGATCTGGGACGTGGATATCTTCTGGCATATCAAGGCCGGGCAGTGGATCGTGGAGAATGGAGAGTTACCCTCCACGGATATCTTCTCCAGCGTAGATCCGGAGCGGCCCTGGCATACCTTCCAGTGGGGCTACGAGGTCATGGTCTACGGTCTCGACCGCGTTGGCGGTCTCACCCTGGTACGCGGGGTCCACGCCGGGGCAATCTGGGCGGCCTTCGCACTCCTGGCCTGGTTTCTCTGGCGCCGCACCCGTAGTCCCCTGGCGGTGCTCCTGGGTGTGGTCCCCCTGCTCGTGGGCTTCGCTGACCGTGTCCGATGCCGTCCAGACGCGTTCAACCTGTTTCTCACCGTCCTTGCGCTGCCCATACTCCTGAAGCGTCGCTGGACCAGGCGCCATTTTCTGTCTATCCTCGGCATCACAGCGGTCTGGGCCAACCTTCACGGCGGAGGCGTCCTCCTGCTCTTCGTCCTAATGGCCGGCCGCTGGTTCGGGCTCCTCCTTGAGGACCTCACAGCAGCCGCGAAGAAGGCCGGCGAGGTCCACGCGCCCCACGCCCCCCCCGTACCCTGGAAGGAGCTGTTTCGTGAGGGGGGTCTGAGTATCGCGCCGGTCATGCTGGCCTTTGTCATGCCCGGCTTCGCGCGCGGCGTATACCAGGCGTTTTTCATGCTCGGGCCTTCCAGGGAGTTCATCCCGGAATGGATGAACACGTTCCACTTCCTGTTTGAGGCGGCCTCCACCTGGCACGAGCGCCTGGCCGCGCTCGGTCCATTGCTTTGGCTCTTGGTCCTGATGGCGACGAGCGCTGTACGTGTGGTGCGGGGAGGCTGGCATCTGCGTTGTTTCCATTGGCGGCTGATCGGCTTGGCCATACCTCTGGGGATTTTGGGCCTCGAGCACGTCCGCTTCGCGTGGCTCGGGGGCCTGATCGCTACCCTGGTCGCATGGGTCTGGGTCTCCTCTGCGCAACCGACAGGCCGACGGACCCACCCCCCACGTACCCCCTCCCCGCTTGATCTGATGGTTGTTGCGGGGGCGCTCTTTCTGGGCCTGATGAACGTCAACTACTTCGTCAACCACCTCCACGGCGGCGCTCCCAGGATACTGAGTACCATAGCGGAGGACCTGGAACCCGATACGTTTCCAGCGCAAGCCACCGACTTCCTGGAGGACGTAGGCGCGTGCGGCGGTGCGCTGAACCACGCTCCATGGGGGGGCTACCTTCTTTACCGGCTCTGGCCTTGCCTGCGGGTCTACACAGACGGGCGAGGGAACTTCACAGACATCGAGACCCACGTCCTCACTACGATCCAGAGTCCGGGGACCCGGCGTCGCGCCATCGACGCGGCCTGGAGGCGGGCCCCCTTCGAGGTGCTGATCCACCCGATGCCCTTCCCCTGGTTCGACTATGAGCGCTACTTCTGGATCCTGGTGTATCGGGACGAGACAGCCTGGGTCTACCTGCGCAATGTGCCAAAGAACGATCCGGTCTTCGAGCGGGTGACGGCCTGGTATGCGGACCGAGGTCTCGACCTGGGCGGAACCAGCCACAGCGACACACGGGCCTTCGAGTTCGAACGCCGGATCAGGCGCTTCCATGGTCTGCGGATGCTTGGAGAGTCCTGGGCCCGCCGCCTCGAAGCGGAGCAGCGCGAGATCATCGAGAGGGCCCCCCCCGACACGGAGCAGCAGGCCTGGCATCGCTTGGCGCGGCTCTACTTCGATCTGGGGCTCCATCGGGAGTGCCAGGAGGTCCTCTCTGAGGCTTCGCAGCGCTTCCCCCAGGATCCCCGGGGCCTGCTGATCCTGATCCGGTCCCTCACCGCTGACGGGGCACGAAGGAAGGCCCAGGTCCTGGCCGAGACCCTCATCGAGAGCATGCGCAGCGATCCCGCTGTCCGGTCCCAGTTTTCCGGGCGCGAGATGTCGATTTTCAACATCATCCGCGTCCATCTTTGGGACGTCCTGGGTGACTGGCAACCGTCCACGGACGCGCCGCCGGTCCCCGGGGCCGCCATGTGACCTTTTCCACACCGTAGGAATACCAGGGAATCGACGCCGGACCGCTTGACTGTGTGGGTCATATGGTTATATTTTCACACAATCGATACTGTTTCGGTCGGTTTGTTGATAAAGGAGCGGCGATGAGACCTGAGAAGCGCAGGGAACGACGGATGAGGATCGTCCAGGCGGCCCGGGACGTGTTCCTACGGTACGGTTACCGCAAAACAGCGCTGGAGGACGTGGCCCAGGCAGCGTATTTGGGTAAGGCTACCCTGTACCACTACTTCGAAGGCAAGGACGACCTCTTCGGAGCGGTGATTGAGGAGATATACGACGAGTACATCTCGCGCCAACGGAAGGGAATGGAGAAGGAACCGAGCGCAGCGGGGAAGCTACGGCGCTACGCGCAGCAGCTTCTCGACGACCACGAGGTGATGGTGGGCAGCGTTCACGATTCAGGCCGCGCTGACGCGGAGTTCCCCGCGCGGGTCCACGGACATCTGCGGCGTCTTCGCCAAGGCGAGTTGGAGCTCATCGAGGAGGTTCTCACAGGTGGCGTCGAGACCGGTGAGTTCCGGCCCATGAATACCCGACGGGTGTCCCTGCTTTTCCTCGGGAGCCTGCGCTCAATGGTCATCGATGCCACAAACCAGTCAACGCCGGATGAAAACATCGTCTCGGACTTCATGAAGATCCTCTTCTACGGGCTGCTGGCCCATGCAGACGGTAAGGAGCTGAAGTGATGTGCGGGCACCCAACATGGTTGGTTATGGCGGGCCTTGCTGTTGCGGTCTCAGCATGCACCGGGACAAAAGCGGAGGTCACCCCCGCTGACCTTGACGGCCGGGTCTCCATAGAGGTCATGCCCGCGCGTCGCGGGACAATCCGCGACGTTGGGAACTACTATGGCAGGATAGAAGCTCGCCGCTCCCTCCTGGTGAGCGCGGAAGTAGGCGGCATAGCGATCGAGGTTCCCCCCGAGGAGGGGGAGGTCGTGAAGGCCGGGGCTCTGCTGATCCAGATCGACGAAGAATCCTTCCGCCTGGCCGAGGAGCAGGCCACCCAGAACCTGGCAGCGGCACAGATCCGCATCGGCCAAGTGGAGCGGACCATCGCGCTGGAGGAAGCCCAACTCGATGCGGGGCTTAAGCAGGCCCGGGCCGCGGTGGACATAGCCCAGGCCCGACTCGCCTTGGTGGAGAAAGGCGCCCGTTCCGGGGAGAAACGTCAGCTCAAGGCCGTCCTCGATGGCGCAGAGGCAGGGATGGAGAATGCGGAGCTGCAGCTTGCGCGCGTCAAGGCCCTCGTGGCCGCTGGAGCCAGCACCCAGCAACAGCTCGACACCGCACAGGCGGGGTTCAAGACGGCGGTCGCAGGATACAACCAGGCCCTCCAGGGCTACCGCCTGATCCGGCAGGGCGCCAGGGACGAGGACAAAGCCGCTGCCCGCGCTGCGGTGCGGCAGGCCCAGGCAGGCTTCGAGGCAGCGCTGGCTTCCATGGAGTCCCTCGCCATCCGCGAGCAGGAACTCAAAGCGGTGATCATCCAGGTGGCCCAGGCCGAGCTGGCCTTGGAGCACGCACGCCTCCAGCGCAGGAAGACCCGTATCACCGCGCCCCTGCAGCCCGGCCAGGAGGCCATTATCCAGATGCGCAATATCGACGAGGGCGAAATGGTGGCGCCCGGCGTACCCACATTTGAGCTGCTGACCGTGGACCGTCCCCGGCTCGTTTTTTTCGTCTCGGGCAAGGACGTGGGCCATTTCGCAATGGGGGGTACCATGGAGGCGACCTGTCACGGCGACGCGGCTGCGCCGCGCAAAGGTACCGTCGCCATGGTGGGGACCCGCGGCAACCCCGAGAACGCCACATTCCCCATCAAGATCGAGCTGGACAACCGAGACCGGGGTCTCCGCATGGGCATGATCTGCGAGGTCACACCGGAATTGACCCGCCTCGATGGTGTCCTGGTGCCCCGGGACGCGATCCTCGACACCCAGGGGGGCAAGGTGGTGCTGGTGGAGATGGACGGCGTGATCCGTCAGAAGAACGTCACGGTCCTCGGTATCCAGGAGGGGATCGCCGCTGTGGGCGCTGGCATA